>JACQYL010000013.1 GCA_016208165.1 Deltaproteobacteria bacterium | reverse complement strand
GCGACAGCGAGCCGGAGGGCAGCCTTTACTGAGATCGCGCCCATGCTATCCTTGAGAGGTCGGAGGCATTCTTTATGTTTTCAAAGAGCAAAAGACATCAAAATTTCGGAATTCCGCCTTGACTCTCAAGACGGTATCTACCGCCTGAGCGAGGCGACCCCGACGGCCGTTGCGCTTGTAGGTTGGGTTAGCGAGCAACGCGAGCGTAACCCAACGAATGGCTTCCGTTCGGGTCAGGCAAATCCAAACCCTACCATGATGTTCATATGCGTTACCGAAGAGTAAGAATTCCCGGTGGAACCCACTTCTTTAGCCTTGTTACCTACAAACGAATTCCCCTTTTTTCCAATGCCCGGAATATTGAAACCCTTGTAAGCGCCTTCAGCTCAGTAATGAAAAAACATCCTTTTGTCATGGAGGCTTGCGTGATTTTGCCGGTTCACCTTCATTGCATCTGGACCCTACCCAAGGGTGACGCGGACTTCCCAATGAGATGGCGATTAATAAAGAGCCGTTTTTCGCGGCACATAGAGCAAGGTATTGGACAAAATACACCATCACGGCTTCGAAAAAAGGAAAAACCGGTCTGGCAGCGACGGTATTGGGAACATGCTATACGGGACGAGTCGGATTTCGTCCGGCACGTCGAATACATCCATTATAATCCTGTTAAACACGGATTGGTCCCAATTCCGAAAGATTGGACATATTCGAGTTTCCACTCCTTCGTAAGAAAAGGCCTTTGTGATACTAATTGGGGCGCGGGCGTACAACCTAAATTGAGTCCATCGACGGGCTGCGAATGAAATCGTTAGGTTTGGGATGCCGGGGAATTGTTGGGTTTCGCTTTGCATAACCCAACATGCAGGCTCATTCCCGGAGACGTCGTTCCTACCCGAGGCCTCTTCCCTGTAACCGCCCCCACGCAATACAAACCGGAACGGATACGACAATGCCGGTTGATTTTGCCCACGCCCTGCGGGTAAAGTGGGCGGAAATACCTGCGATCAGAAAGCCCGCCTTTTTTGTCCCAACTCTAGGGACGAATGCGGGCGAATCGGATGGGGCCCTTCGGCCACGGACAAAGGCGCTATGAACTCGTTCTCACCGGAAACGAAACCCACTGAACAGTCTTCGCTCCTTCGAGTGGAAGGACTGGTTACGGTGTTTCACACGGACCAAGGTCCCTTGCGGGCCGTGGACGGTGTTTCGTTCGCCATGAGATCCGGAAGCACGCTCGGCCTGGTTGGAGAAAGCGGGTGCGGCAAGAGCGCAACGGCGCTCTCCATCATGCGCTTGATCCCTCCCGTTTCCGGAAAAATCGCGGACGGAAACATTTGGTTCGACGGTACCGATCTGTTGGGACTGGACGAATCCGAGATGCGCCGGATCCGAGGAAACCGGATATCCATGATCTTTCAGGAGCCTATGACCTCTTTGAATCCGGTGTATCCGGTGGGCGACCAGGTTGGAGAAATGTTTCGGGCCCACCGAAAGATGAATCGCGCCGATGCCCTCGATAGCGCCGTTCAAGCCATGAGGTCCGTGGGCATTCCGGACCCCGAGCAGCGTGTAAGCGAATACCCCCATCAGATGAGCGGCGGCATGAGGCAACGAGTCATGATCGCCATGGCCATGGCCTGCGAGCCCGAACTCATCATCGCCGACGAACCCACTACAGCTCTGGACACCACCATTCAGGCCCAGATTCTCAGTCTGATGAACGAGCTGAAAACCCGAAAATCCACAGCCCTGTTGCTGATCACCCACGATCTGGGAGTGGTGAGCGAAATGGCCGACGATGTGATCGTCATGTATGCCGGCCGGGTTTTCGAGTCGGCCCGCGTGGAGTCCTTATTCGACGATCCGCTGCATCCATATACCGTCGGACTCCTGAACTCCGTTCCCGGCTTGGGGCGTACGGGTAAGCTGGAGGCCATTCCCGGCACGGTGCCCGGCTATTTCGAGTTGCCCGGCGGATGTAAATTCTCGGACCGGTGTCCGGACGTATTCGAACCCTGTTCGAAAGCGGAACCCGAGCTGTATGTTCACGGAGAAGACCATCGTCTAGTGAGATGTTACAAATATGATCCCGAATGGAGCTAGGATCCTATCCGAGGCGGAATCACGGTTGGATGCTCCTGCATCGCCGCTGGTCGAGACCGTGGACTTGCGCAAAACGTACTGGGTGCGCACCGGCTATTTCTCGAAACGCAGGAAAGCGCTGAATGCCGTGGACGGGGTCTCCCTCTCCATCCTGCCCGGTGAAACCTTCGGCCTGGTGGGTGAAAGCGGGTGCGGGAAAAGCACGTTCGGCCGATTGATCCTCTATCTCGAGAGACCCACGTCGGGTATGGTCCGGTTCAAATCCCAAGACCTCGCCCACCTTTCTTCCTCGGAGCTCAGAAATCTGCGCAGGCACATGCAGATCATCTTCCAGGACCCCTATTCGTCCCTGAACCCCAGAAAACGCGCGGGTTGGCTGATCGGCGAGCCGCTGGTCATTCACAACGTGGGCGCCCGGTCCGAAATTGCCGAAAGGGTGGCCCAACTGATGCGGGAGGTGGGGTTGAAACCGGATGACATGAATCGTTACCCGCACCAGTTCAGCGGCGGACAGCGGCAACGCATCGGCATCGCCCGCGCCCTGGCCTTGAATCCGGATCTCATTGTGGCGGACGAACCGGTTTCCTCTCTCGACGTTTCCGTCCAGGCCCAGGTCCTTCAGTTGCTCCAGACGCTTCAGGAGAAATACAATCTTACGTATATTCTGATTTCCCACGATCTGGGCGTGATTCATCATCTCAGCGACCGCATCGGCGTGATGTATTTAGGTGAAATCGTGGATATTGCCCCAAGACGGATGTTCCTGTCGGCGCCCTATCACCCGTATACCGAAGCGCTTCTGGCTTCTGCTCCGAGAATCGACCCGCAGCGCCGCCACCTCCGGCGCGCGCCCTTGAAAGGAGACGTGCCGAGCCCCTTGGCCCCTCCGCCCGGATGCCGCTTTCACACACGCTGCCCTTACGCCGAAGCCGTCTGCCGCCACGAACATCCGGTCCTGGAAGACAAAGGCGGCGGCCACTACATGGCCTGCCACTTCAGATAGAACGTTCGCTGGGGAAGTCTCTGACACGGCGCTTTAGGTCGCCTTTTTCGCCCGAGGAGACTCCATCCGCCCTCCCGGATCTTTCCGGCGTAAGCCGGAAGGACCCTTGTTCAAAAGTCTAGGGAGGGGTTTGGTCCCGCCGCGGCGGGATTCTTGTGCCGAGCTGGGGCTCGGAGTTCCGGGGGGGTAGTTCGGTCCCGTTGCGGCGGGATTCTTCAGAAGGGTTCCCCAAGCACCGCCTGAACAGATACATTGTTCTTACCGGGCTGCCTGCCCGAGGTATCCAAAGAATCACCATGGGGCGATGCGCCTTGGCTATCGCCTGGAATCGGAGGATGACCACCATGTTCGGCTTTTATAACAAGGTATTGGAGGTGGATGCTTCGCGGAGGTCGTTCGAAGTCAAAACGATTTCGGACGAGGTGTTGCGCGCTTTTCTGGGCGGCAAGGGATTGGCCACCCATCTTCTTCTCAGGTACAACCCTCCCCGTGTGGATCCGCTGGGACCGGAGAACCGCCTTATCTTTGCCACCGGTCCCGCCAACGGCACGCCGATTTGGGGTTCGTGCAGACACGGTGTGTTCACGAAATCCCCGCAGACGGGCTTTTATGCGGAATCCTATTCCGGAGGCACGACGGCGGAATACATGGCCCGCACCGGATTTGACGCGGTGATGATACACGGCGCGGCCACGGAGCCCGTTTGGCTCGAGGTTTCCGAGGAGGGAGCGGCCTTCCACGAAGCGGATGATTTGTGGGGACTGGACACGTTCGAGACCGAAGACCGCGTGAAGGCATGGGTTTCGGAAGATCGCCCGGACGCCGGGAACTCCGGCGTCGTCACCATCGGTCCCGCGGGAGAGCGTTTGGTGAGCTTTGCCGTGATCGAAAACGATTACTGGCGAAGCGCCGGCAGAACCGGAGTGGGCGCCGTAATGGGTTCGAAAAAGATCAAAGCCATTGCCTTTCGGGGCAACAAAAACAAGGAAACGGCCGATCCCCGGATGCTGAAGGATTTCGCGAAGGAACTCGCCCAAAACGCCAAGGACGATAAAGGGGTACAAGCCTACAAGAACCTGGGTACTCCCATGATGGTCGACATCATGAGCAAAGTGGGAAGCTTTCCCACCCGCTACTGGAAAAAGGGGGAGGCCGCGCACAGGGAAAGCATCAACGCCGCCGCGCTTCACCAACGACTATCCGTCACTCCTCACGCCTGTCTGAAATGCTTCATTGCTTGCGGCAGGCTGGGAACCGTAAAGGAAGGCCGACATCAGGGCCTCAAAATCGAAGGTCCTGAATACGAAACCATCTACGCGCTGGGCGGTCTCTGCGAAGTGGCCGACATCGAGGAAATCGCTTTTCTTAACGATCTGTGCGACCGCCTGGGAATCGACACCATCAGTGCGGGCAATCTTGCGGCGTTTGCCATCGAGGCCGCTCGACAGCAAAAGATCGATTACGACATCGACTATGGTAAGGTGGATCGGATCGCAAGCCTGCTGAAGGATATGGCCTACCGAAGAGGCGTGGGGGACGTGTTGGCCCGGGGGATCAAAGCGGCCGCCCGGGAATGGGGGATGGAAGACCAGGCGATCCACGTGAAAGGCCTCGAGCCGGCGGGCTACGATCCAAGGGTGCTGAAAGGAATGGGGCTGGCGTACGGCGCTTCGGACCGCGGGGCCTGTCACCTTCGCGCCACCTTCTACAAACCCGAATTGGCCAAGATGATCGATCCGGATCAGATCCAGGGGAAAGCAGAGATGTTCGCCGAATGGGAAGACCGGTTAACCCTGTTCGACTCCATGGTGCTCTGCCGCTTCTTTCGGGACCTGTATCCGTGGGACCGACTCGCCGTCATCATCGAGGCGACCACCGGGCTGGATCTGGATCGTGACGCCATGCGTTCCATCGCGGGGGCCATTACGGACAACACCCGACGATTCAACCTCCGGGAAGGTCTCGAGCCGGAGGATGATTACCTGCCCAAGCGCTTTCACCTCGAGACATTGCCCGAAACGGGAAAAGTGATCACCGAGGAAGACATGCGCCGGCTCCTCGAGGACTACTATCGAGCCCGAGGATGGAACGAGCGAGGGATTCCCCCGGGCGCCGCCGCATAAGAGCTGAATATTCACAGGGGAAAAATGATCTAGACCTGCCTTTGGCGGCTTTGCCCTGACCCGCTCTTAGATCTTTTCAAGGCGAAGGTACGGAGCGGAATGATCTCGATCCGGGCGGTCCGCCAAAGGATGCTTAAGACACCTTCCGTAGAGAGGTCTCCACAAGCAACCGGCGCCTGTGAGCGGACGTCCCGAACCTTTCCTTCGAGTCCGAACAGGAACGTACGTCAGTTCATCCGTTCTTCCGTGGGCGCGACTTCGTTTCGTTTCGTCAGGCAGAGCATTCGGATATCCTGCAACAGCCGGTTCGTGGCATCCTCGATGCGCAGCAGATCCTGTTCCCGGATGGTGCTCGAGTCCACTTCCTGCATGATCGACTTCAAGTGTTGAAAACGCTCGACCACTTCCGCATCCAGTACGGATAGATCCATGGTCTCGTTCACGCGAAGAATGGTCTCGATGCAGCTTTCCACGCGCAGGCGATACGTTTCCGAGCGTCGTTGCTCCCGGTTCTCCGGTTTCACATTCTTCATATCCTCGGTCGTTCGACCGGGCGAATGGGCCCAACGTCGAATATGTGCAATGATATTCCTGAGCTTCATCTGCGATATCGCTCCCAAAAGGCTTCCGGCGCCGAAAGCGTAGTGGAGAGAGTGGGCTCGCTCCGGTGGAATAACGGGTCGCTTCCCAAAGACAAAGCCGCCGGGAAGCCCGCGAAGATTCCTTATTTATTCACCGTCTTGACGCGCGATGTCTGCCGCGATCCCGTTTCATCGCCGCCGCGACGACGTCTTTCCCGGGAATCAAGGGCGCTAAAAGGCGCGCCGCTTCTTTTCATACTATCCCAGCGAAAGACTCAAATCAAGAGGAAGGCCACGCGAGTCCATAGGCTATCCGACCGGTCTCTATCGTACGGGGAGAAAAACCAAAGGACGGGAGAAATGGGCATGGAACCGCTCCGCCGCAAGGCCCGGATCCTCCTGTTTCTTCCTTTTTTTTGAGATTTGCGTTGCCCGGCCGACGTTTAGCTGGTAATTTTGGATGTAAGGATCCTGTCGTTTTTCACGGTCGGCTCGTAGTTGATGATCAGAAGCGTTTCGGAGGGAGCGACGATTCCCGGCGCGGGTGCATCAGCCGAGGGGGCCGTCGGACCTGGGTGTGGACGCCCAACATGGCCCCCTTCCGGCCGCCGCCGCTTGCTCACCCCAGAGGTCACGGAATCGATTCCCTCCGCTTTGCTTATCTTCTTCAGCGAGCTATCCGATTACATACAAGGAGTCCATTTCCAGCGTGGTCCTTATGAAGAGGCTCCGTCCGACAACCCACGATCGGTAACCACCATTGGGAGGCCGTCATGCGGAAAGGAATTCCCTGTCTTTTGCTGGCATTCCTCGTAGCCCTGCCCACGCTTTCCTTCGCCGTTGAGCGCGGCATCAGAGTATCGGCAAGAACCCAGGACGGCAAGTCTGTCCCTCTGTACGAGGATTCCTATGCCCTGGTCATCGGGAACGGCAATTATACGAACGGGTGGGACCCGCTTCCCGGAGCTTTAAACGACGTGGAGGACGTGGCCAGGGCGCTGGAGCGAAACGGCTTTCAGGTGACCTTGCGGAAGGACCTCAACCGCGATGCATTCATGCTTGAGCTGAGCCGTTTCTCCCGCAAGTACGGAAAGGACGAAGACAACCGGCTCCTGTTCTACTATGCGGGTCACGGGCACACCGAGAAAACGGTCACGGGGGATGAATTCGGGTACCTGGTCATGGTGGACGCGCCTTTGCCCTTGTTCAAGCCGGAGGAGTTTCCTTTGAAGTGCGTGGACATGCAGACGATGGTGAACGAAGCCAGGATGATCCGGTCCAAGCACGTGTTGTACCTTTTCGACAGCTGCTTCTCCGGGTCCATTCTGAATCTTAGAGAGCAAGTGGTTCCACAAAACATCACGGAGAACGTCAGGTATCCCGTCCGGCAGTTCATCACCGCGGGCCGCGCCAACGAGCCGGTCCCCGACCACAGTGTGTTCAAACAGGCCTTTTTGAATCTGTTGGAGGGTCGTCAACGTGAACCCATTGCCGACGGCTACATCACAGGCGAAGAACTCGGTCTGTTTCTCAAGACCAAGGTGCCCGAATATAACCCGGCCCAGCATCCCCAGTACGGCAAGATCCGGGACCCGAGGCTGGACCAGGGCGATTTTGTATTCGTCGCGGGGGGCAGCGTGGTGATCACACGGCCCGAGCCTCCGCAAGCTTCCGAGCCTTTGACCGGCTCGCTTCTAGTGGAAACCCGACCCTCGGGGGCCGCGGTTTTTGTGAACGAAGGCCGAGTGGACGCCTCGCCGGTGAAACTTCCGGTGCTGAGTCCCGGCAAGGTCGAAGTGCGGGCGAGCCTCGAGGGCCATAGGGACGGCAAGGAGACCGTCTGGGTGCAGGCGGGCAAAGAGACCAAGGTCACGTTATTCCTCGACCCCATCCCCACCACGGGGAGCCTCCAGGTGACCAGCCATCCTTCCGGCGCCCGGTGGTATCTGGACGGGGCCTACGTGGGCGCCACCCCCGGTGACATGAGCAACGTGGCCGCCGGAAGCCACAAGGTGACGGTCAAACTCGATCAATACCGGGATTGGGAGAAAACAGTCACCGTGAGTTTAGGCGGCCGTGAGACGGTGAAGGCGGAACTGATTCCCGTCCGGAAAGAGGCCGCGTCCGGAGAGACCTGGAGGGATCCTACGACCGGTATGGAGTTTGTCCGGGTGTCCGGCGGATGTTTTCAGATGGGCCAGACGGAAGCTGAAAAACGGTATTTGATAAAGGAAGTGGGCGAAGAGAAATACAAAGAGTGGTACGGGGACGAGTTGCCTCGACACGAGGTATGCGTGGACGGGTTCTGGACGGCCAAGCACGAAGTGACGGTGGATCAATTCCGGGAATTCGTGGATGCCACGGGTTATAAGACGGAAGCCGAGCAAAGCGGCGGGTGCTATGCGTACGAAGGCGAATGGAAGAAGAAAGAGGGGACGAGTTGGCGGAATCCTCCAACCGTTGAGCAGCAAAGTAATCACCCCGTCGTTTGTGTGTCCTGGAACGATGCCAAAGCGTTCGCCAAGTGGTTGAGCGGAGAATCCGGCAAAAAAGTTCGTCTGCCCACCGAGGCCGAGTGGGAGTACGCAGCAAGGGCCGGAACGAGCACAATTCGGTTCTGGGGTGACAACGCGGACGATGCGTGCAGCTATGCCAATGTGGCGGATCAGGCAGCAAAAAAGCGGTGGTCGGACTGGACCGCACATAACTGTGATGACGGATACGCCACAACCGCCCCGGTCGGGACCTATAAGCCCAACCCCTTCGGACTGTACGATATGCTTGGGAATGTCTACGAGTGGTGCGACGATTGGTATAATAAAGATGCCTATTCGAAACATCGGCGTGACAATCCTATATATGACTCGGGCGGCTTCGGCCGCGTGGTCCGCGGGGGCGGCTGGTACGTTAGCCCGGGGGGCGTTCGGTGCGCCAATCGCATCAACTTCGGCGCGCCGGACATCAGGTTCTTCTATCTCGGGTTTCGCCTCCTCAGGACGGATTAGGTTTTGGTTTTTATCTTTTTTACCTTTTGCATATTTTGAGTCCGGGTCGCAATTCCGGTTACGTCATATCGGACGAACACGGTGGGATCCGGAATCCAGAAAACTCCAATGAAATCAAAGGGTCCAGGATCCAGACTCGGGCCTCGTCTTGCGGGGCTCGGCCGGGAAGACGAATTATGACACGACCTCTATCGCCGGGAGGGGGTAAAATGAACGTTCCTGACTTCCTGCGAGGTCATCCTCGTTGAGTTCCAATTCCGGCCTCCGCCTACAAGCCCGGTGAGCCGTCTTTTTCCCCTCGCTCACATCCCGGAGGGGACCACCAAATCCCATTAGCGGACCTTCGTCGCCACAGCCCGGGCAATTCCGTAGGGGCGGTTCGCGAACCGCCCCTACCCCGCCCTTCGTCACCAGACGCTGAACAATTCCAGCCTATTCGGTCATCCGCCGTAAAAAGGACCTCCGATTCTCCAAACCCCTTGTACTGCGATTAAATTTATGTTAACCATTCGTGCCTGTCGGGTTAACGAAGACGTTTTTATGCCAACACCGATCAGGCCCGATTGGATCGGCCGCAGCCGGAGGAAAGTTAATACTCATGGAACCCCTTACAGACACCACCGCCTTGAACATCGAAGATCTCTGTCGCATGGACCTCGGGTCCGTTTGGCATCCTTTCACCCAGATGTTGGAATGGGAAAGGGATCGGCCTCTCTTCATCGAGCGGGCCGAAGGAAACTGTCTCATCGATACGGAAGGCAAACGTTATATCGACGGAGTTTCCTCTCTGTGGGCCAATGTGCACGGTCACGGCCGGCGGCAGATCAACGAGAGGATCATCGAGCAACTCGGTCGCGTGAGCCACACGACCATGCTCGGCCTCAGCCACCCTTCCGCCGCCATCCTGGCCGACCGCCTCGTGCGCATCGCTCCCAAAGGCCTCGACCGGGTCTTTTATTCCGAGAGCGGCTCCACTGCCGTTGAAATCGCCCTCAAGATCGCCTACCAGTATTGGAGGAACTTGGGCGCCGATTCGAGCGCCAAGAAATCCTTCCTGTGCCTCAGAGAAGGATACCACGGAGACACCCTGGGCGCCGTCAGCGTCGGCGGCATCGATCTTTTCCACGCCGTATACAAGCCGCTCCTCTTCCGGCCGTACATAAGCCCGTCCCCCCACTGCTACCGATGCGAACTGGACCTCGAGCCGGGGTCCTGCGGCATGGCTTGCTCGGATCGGGTGGAAGAAATCCTCGAAAATCATCATGAAGACATCGCGGCCATGATCATGGAACCTCTGGTGCAGGGCGCGGGGGGCATTCGAGTCGCGCCGAAAGGGTATCTCGCCCGCGCCCGAGAACTGTGCCGGCGGTACGATGTATTGTTCATCACGGACGAAGTCGCCACCGGATTCGGTCGCACCGGAACCATGTTCGCGTGCGAGCACGAAGGCGTCTGTCCGGATATCATGACCGTGGGAAAAGGGATCACCGGCGGATATTTGCCTCTGGCGGCCACCCTTACCACGGAAAAGATCTTCAACGCGTTCCGGGGCGAGTACACCGATTTCAAAACCTTTTTCCATGGCCACACGTATACGGGCAACCCCCTTGCATGCGCGGCGGCCCTGGCTTCCCTCGATATTTTCGAACGGGAAAATGTGATCGAGCATCTTCCACCCAAGATCGAGGCGTTCGAGAAAGGACTCGAACGGCTGGCCGCCCACGCTCAGGTGGGCAACGTGCGCCAGGCGGGGTTGATGATGGGCATAGAACTGGTCGAGGACAAGAAGACCAGGAAACCGTTCCCCATCGAACAGCGGATGGGACATCGAGTCTCGATGGCGTGCAGGAAATACGGAGCCATCATTCGGCCGTTGGGAGACGTGCTGGTTCTGATGCCCCCGTTGAGCATACGCCCGGATGAAATCCGGACTCTGCTGACCGCCGTCGAATCCTCCATCGTCGAACTGACGGAGAGAACGTTTTGAGCGAGACCTGGCAAGCTCATTTCCGTGATACCCTTCAGTCGCTCAAAAACCGGCGCCTGCACAGGTCCCCCAGATGCATAGAATCGGGCATAGGGGCGAGGACGACGGTCTCGGGCCGGGAAGTGCTGCTGTTCTGCTCGAACGACTATCTGGGACTGGCCGGTGACCCGCAACTGAAGGCAGCGGCGCGCCAAGCCCTGGAGAAATGGGGAACCGGCGCCGGAGCCTCGCGTCTGGTTTCCGGCAATCTGTCCCTTTACGAGGATCTCGAAGCCGAGCTGGCAACGTTCAAAGGCACGGAAGCGGCCTTGGTCTTCTCGACCGGTTACGCCGCGCATTTGGGGACCATTCCCGCCTTCGCAGGTGACGGAGACCTGATCCTGAGCGACGCATTGAACCATGCCAGCATTGTTGACGCCTGCCGTTTGAGCCGTGCCCGTGTGGCCGTCTATCCCCATCGGGACGTGGACGCCGTCGAACATCTGCTGAAGACGCGAAGCGGGGAAGGCAAGATTCTCGTGGTCACGGACGGCGTGTTCAGCATGGATGGGGATCTCGCGCCTCTGGTCGAGCTAACCCGCTGCTGCGAGCGATACGACGCTCTGCTTCTGGTGGACGATGCGCACGGGACCGGTGTGTTGGGGCCCCGCGGTCGGGGAGCTGTCGAGGAGTTGGGTGTCCAATCCGCGAATATCGTCCATATGGGAACGTTCAGCAAAGCGCTCGGAGGACTGGGCGGATTTATCGCGGGAACTCATCCGGTCCGGGATTACCTGGTCAATCAGGCCCGCACCCTCATCTATTCCACCGGCTTGCCTCCGGCAACCTTGGCCGCCAACCGGGAAGCGTTACGAATCGTGGACGAGCAGCCGGAGAGACGGACGCATCTCCGAATGCTCGAAGAAGCCCTGCGCTCCGGTCTTCAAACATTGGGATATACCGTTCCCGACGTCCCGACCCCTATTGTGCCGGTTTTGGTGGGGGCGGAAGAAGCGGCCCTGGACCTGAGCGCGTTCTTGTGGGAACGCGGCATTTTCATACCGGCGATTCGCCCTCCCACCGTGCCCGAGGGCGCCAGCAGATTGCGTATCAGCGTCTCCGCGGCCCACGAACTTTCCCATGTTGAAGCGCTCCTGGCCGCCCTGGACGAAGCTGTGGGACACCGTATCACACGCTGTCTGGAACGCGTCGCCGAACGGAGGGTCTGTTTGCCGGGACCGGGCCGCGTGCTGTGAATAAGAGGTGTTGGGTTACGGCCGCCATGGTCGCCCCAACGGCGCCCCCGGAAGGTATGAAACGGGTCGGGGGTCATTCGTAGGTTGGGTTGAGCAACGCGAAACCCAACAATTCCAGGCACATAGGCCGATCAACATCGTGTCATAGCGCCTGTTGGGTTACCCTCGCTTCGCTCGCTAACCCAACAACTGGGCCGAGCTGGGGCCAGGCTTCGCAGAGCTACGCCTTGGCAAGCCCGGCGCTCCCAGGGATGAAACGCGTCGGGAGTCATCCGTAGGTTGGGGTGAGCAACGCGAAACCCAACAATTTAAGGCACATAGGCTGCCGCATCAGGCGTGGCTCGACGTCGTGTCATCACAGGAATCCGGTCATTGTCGGCGGGAGATGACAAACCGCCACACGCCGTCTCACGCAGGAAAAACCTCGAGCCCGGAAGCGGCTCGTTGGGAAGAAATCGAGATACTATGTGGACTGATATGAACATGAGACGTAAAGGGTTGTTTATCACCGGCACCGACACGGGCGTGGGTAAAACATTTGTGTCCGCGCTTTTGGCCGCGGCCCTGAAGCAACGCGGCATTTCCGTCGGCTACATGAAAGCCCTGGCAACGGGCGTTCCGGACCGCGACGCTATTCCGGAGGACCTGGCCTTTGTGGCGCGAATGGCTTCTCTCGACGCGTCCGAGGATCGCTGTCCGCTTCGATTCAGAAGGCCGATGGCGCCTCTCACGGCCGCCCTCATGGAAGGATGCGATGTGGACCCGGACGTGATTCGAAACGCGTGGAAGCGCCTGCTTGAACGGGACGAATTCCTCATCGTGGAAGGCGTGGGAGGTGTGCTGGTTCCTCTGTCCGACAGTTTCATGGTGTCGGACCTGATGAAGGAGATGGGCTATCCGGTTTTGGTGGTGGCGCGACCCAGTCTGGGAACCATCAATCACACTCTGCTCACCATCGAGGCCTTGCGACGCCGCTTCATTCCGGTGATCGGTTTCGTAACCAGCGGAGCGATCGATCCTGGAGACGAAGCCGCGGCCACCAGTCCGGCGGTCATCGAAGACTTTTCCGGAGGAGTTCCGTTTCTCGGACACGTTTCGTTTTGCGACGATCCGGCAGAGGCGTTTCCCGAGCTAGTTCCAGATATGGAAGCAGTGGTGAAAGCCTTGAACCTGTAGATGGGGGGTGCGGTGAAAAAGAAGCGTTTCCCGGACCCCGAAGCTCGAGGGGAGGGAGTCCCTTTCTGGGATCGCGACCCTGCAATAAAAGCCATGCGACGGGTTTTCAAGAACCTCGAGAGATGGGAAGAAAGAAAACTTCGCAAGCTGCAGCGGGAACACATCCCGACCTGGGATCCCAAGCTCCGCCGTGTTCACGAGCGAGCCGTGCGGCTGCACACCCGGGTGTTGAAATACCTGGCCCGGAACGGCGTAGCCTGGACGCACGACCTGTACGAAGAACTGTTTATGGCTCTGTTCGATCACGCTCTGGCGGAAAACGGAATCTATGCGGGCGTCCCCTTTCAAAAAAGCCGTTGCAGGTACAAGGTCGAGATAGAGCAGCACCTGTTCGGGACATCGAGGGAGGCCTCGACGGATTCCTGATTCCCTGTCCTGCTGGACGAAACGAACCATCACGTTGTCTTCGAGACCAAGGTGTCCTTGCCCAGGAAGTCGTTTTTCGCAGCTTCCCATGTCCTGTCCAGAATGCCGAGAGTGCCTTCTCGAACTTCGGTGCGAAAGCCGAATATCTGATTGAACTCCTCGATGTTTTCCCGCATGACGGCCTCTGACATGACGGGCGTCGGAATGATGAGAGACCGCTCATAGTGGGTGAACAACCGCTTGGCCATCGCCACGTCCATGTTCCCGAAATCCTGTTCGAACATTCTTCTCAACTGCTTTGTCCGGCCCGATATCCTTTGGCGACTCTTCCGGCGGCTGAGGAACTCACGGGATCTCCATGAACTTGGCGCTGTCCACACCGCAATAGGGGCATTTCTTCGGAGGTTCGTTCAGAACGGTATGTCCGCACAGGGGACAGACGTAATATACGGCATCCGGATTGGCTGCCGGATTCTCCAATGCTTTCTTGAACAGTTTGGCGTGGACCATCTCGATGGACATGGCGAACTCGAAACTGTGCCTCGCTTCCGTGTCACCCTCTTCAACAGCGTCTTTTACCATGTCGGGATACATTTCCTTGAACTCATGGGTCTCGCCTTCGATGGCGGCCCTGACGTTGTCCAGAGTTCCGCCGATCCTCCTGGCGGCTTTGAGGTGGTTTCGGGCATGGACGAGTTCCGCCCGGGCCGCGGCTCTGAATAACTTGGCCGTTCCGGGGTAGCCCTCCGCATCCGCTGTTTCGGCGAACGCAAGGTATCGGGCGCTTGCTTGTGATTCCCCTTCAAAAGCCGCCAAAAGGTTGTCTCCGGATCTGCTCATTGCACGTCCTCCTTTGTCGAATCGATCCAGGGCGCATTAATCCTGAACATACGGGAACCCAAATCTTCCCAAGTTTATGAGAACCATATCATCTCGGTACAATCAAATCCAACCTCTGCCGGAGCTCGGATGTTCGTTTCCTGTCAATATTACACGCCAACCGGCTCTTTTGAAACTCGGAGCTTCCTCCACGGAACGCGAATTGAACCGGCTTGATTCAACCACGTGATGTCCACTATTATACACAGCAGGGTAATGCTCCAACGCCACCGGGGAACCCGGCGCCAACGAGGGGCGATTCTTTCGTGGATAACGAGAACTCCTGAGCCTGAACCCAACGGAGATGGATGATGCTCCCGCCTGACGAGTATCTGAAGCTCATTGGCGCGCGAATTCGCGTGGTTTCGGGTTCAGCTCTGGTTTTCGCCGCCATGCTTTCGATTCTCTTATGCGCGGCGCCCACGCGGGCCGAGGGAATTGGAGGCCGCACACCCGCACCAAAGGCCTCCCGCTCTCCTGACACGTTCATCACCCGAAGCAAAGACCTTCCCGGTCCGGACGGGCGAGCAGACTCCCCGCTGCGGGACCCTTCCGACCTGCAGGGCGAGTTAGCCGACCTGAAAGCCCGATCCCTCGCCTATGCGCGAATCCAGTCCGCGCGCATGGATCAATCCATGCTTCACATCATAGACGGTCGTTTTACTCGAGATTTGTCTCCAGGCGATACAGTGACGTTCTCCGCTCGAGTCAAGGACGGGGGCCTCGCGGACGGGTATTTGCAGAATCATAAGGACCTTCGGGATGGGCTCCTGAACGAACTCGGTGTTCCTCCCGAGGAGTTCCAAGAACTGGAATCCATGGTTAAGGACTGTGCAAGTGGTCAGGAGATAAAGCAAAAGCGTCCCAAAGTCGAATTCCGGGGGTCGGAAGGCCGCGACCTGGTAGTGGATGTCCCTCCGCCGCCCGCACTCATGCGCGAGTCCGCCGGACGAACCGGAAGGGCGGTTATTTCGTCACCGGATAGTTGTCAAAAGAATCGGAAACGGTTTGAACAACTGCTGCATGAATTCGAAACACGTTTCCGCCGTTCTCCGGTGCTTCCCGCCGGCGCTCCGCTCTATTTTCTGGCATATCGGGTAGATCCGAAAGGCAAGCGCACGCTCGTATGGACGAGCGATCCCGTGGTTTTGGAACCGGGCGCCGCCGGAGTCATCGAGAGCAGCCCCTGGCGGATTCCCGGTGAAGGAGATTATCAAGTCACGTTTATGGGGATTTCGCCGTCCCTAGGTGTGCGCGCATCCATCCGATCCCCCTTGCCTGCTCATTTCGAGATGGCCGGATTTGTGTTGGACGTGGTGAAATACGAGGTTAACGCCGGCCCAGGGCTTGCCGGAGTCGCCAAAACGGTTTGGAAAGGCGACAATAGCCAGGGTCAACTTATGGTGGAATTCGAGAACGTCCGCGTGCCGGAGACCAGGTCAGCGAACCCTTCCGTGACGGCCGGCAAGGCAAGGCTGAAATCCGGTGAAGGGCATCCTCTCGACCTGTTCGGACGTAAGATCCTGCTGCGGTCTCTCTTCCTGGGTCCGCAGCACGCTGTCGCGGATTTGGAATACCGCTTTGAAACAGGCCCCGGGGAGGCCTATCCCCCGGTGGTTTTCAAGGATGTAGTTGTTTCCGAAGGCGGGGAATTCATCGCGGAAAAACGTCTCGAACATTCACGCCGTCCCATCCGGCTGGGAGACATCGATCTGGATCTTGCCGGCGCTCGGATCATCCTGGACGCTTCGCTCCGGTCAGGCAGTCCAAAAGTGTTCCGAGACGCCTCTTGGGTGGGCATTGCACTGGCGAACGGCGTTCTTCGTACTCGAATTCGCCCGTCCTCGCCTTCCAAACCGGACCGGGACCTTTTCCACGTGGAAAACCTGGATACCGCGTTTCTGTATGGCCGCTTCACCACACTTACCATAAACAGCCGGGGCCTGATCGATTCCGAGAAACTGAAAGTGGTGACCGCAGACGAGGCCGGCGCCGCCTTCGGAAAGGCGGTGGAAAGCACGGTTCGCCTCCTCTCTCCCATGGGCTTTTCTCTCCGTCTCGAAGGAGGGCTGTTTGGATTGATCGACGGCGCCGTATCGAGCCTGGACCTGGCAGGTTACCTGGTTTTGCCGAACGACTACCGGGCCCCACCCGTGTATTTTCGCCATTTGAGGCGGAATCAGGACCCTTCTTCCGGATTTGAGACGGAAGAGATCACTCGAGATCTGCCCGATATCCGCTTGGGAGGCTTTACTTATCGCCCGGGCAAGGCTCGCTTGAAAATCCCGGCAATTCTTGAGCTCGGCCTCCCTCGACGGACGCCTCCTCCCATCAAAGTCCCCGTTTGGCCTCAAGACCGAGAGGAGATTCAATCCTGGCAAACCAGTCTCGAAAATCGTCTGATGGACCTCCATCATGGGCTGATTCTGTCCGGCGGGTCCCTCGTCGTTCCTTGGGCGGAAGCCCCGCCTCCACCGGCATCGAGGCGAGAGTCCGATGCTTCGGGAGGATCCCGGGTCCCATCGACGATCGTCAAAGGACAAAAACCCGTCTGGCCGTGGGAAAAAGGGCGCGTAAGCCCGGAGCGCCCGGAAATCCCGGGAAAAGACGTACCGTCCCGGCATGTGGGTCCGGGGCGTTGGCTCGATGTATTTCCCGGTATCGTTTTGCCGCTGCAGGGAGGCGCGTTCGTTCTGGAGTCATCCGGAACAAGCGGGCAGTGGCTCGTGACTAAAGATCCCAGGTATCGAAAAATCGGGGAGTTCACGGCTGAGTTGGACGGCGTGCACATTCACTTTCGGCGGTCGGCCATGACCTCGAGCCTGGTGCAAGGCCGCCTCCTGATTCCTTATCCCGCTCGGGTCGAAATTCCTTTTGACGGAACCCTGACCCACCAGGCGGAGGTGATGGTTGCGGCGGACGGGCTTCGCCCACCGGACCTGGCGGAGGGCTGGAAGCTGGACTATTGGAAAATGCGACTGTTTCCGGCAAGTAAGTTCCGAAGGCCTGGAAAAGGCATCGATAAGCCTTCACTGAGACCTGGATCGGATCCAAAATCCCTTCCCCCACACCTTGTGCCGATCCGAAGACCCATGGTGTTCGCTCACGACCGGATTTTGCTCACCGATGCGGATATGGACCTCGATGTGAGCGACGAGTTCGGCGGCGTCGAGTTCACGCGCCGGGACGGCGGCCATCCCTTTACCGTTTCTTTGGAGATCCTTCCCAACGGCCGGATCGATCACGTGTCCGTGTCCCCTTCCGCCGCCGGAGGCATCCTCTTTTTGGGAATCCCCTTTGAACCGGGAAGCGATGAGATCGAAGTGAGGCGCTACGTGGGCAGCCACGTTCCACCCGAAAAGACCGAGCCTCCCACGCCCCTGTGGCTGGTAAAACTGGAAGGCGGAATCCTCTTCAACCTGTTCGGTTCTCGAAGAGTACGCATTTGCCACACGGCCATGGGGGCGCGCTTGCCCTTTGTGGAACCCACCGCCGTGGACGAGAATGGAAGGCCAACGCCCGTGTTTGCCGACTCGACGGGCGCGGTGCTTATTGATGCCAGGCTCAAATTTGTCAACACGTTCGGAGCGCCCGACACCGTCGTAGAAAATCGGTTTCCTCCCCGACCCTCCGACGCGGCGCGGCCATACGACTCTCACGAAGAAGCGCGTGAAGAGCACTCACCGTTCAAGGCCTTTGTCGGGGAAGGCCGGATACACATTTTGAACGCCCTGTCCATCAACGGAGTGGCTGAAGCGGGCCAGCGGAGAAACGCTCAGAGCCAATTACGCACCTACGAGAAGATCGGCGTGGGCGGCGGCGTGGATATTCTCCGGGGCGTGCTTGCAGGATTGCACGGAATGGAAACGGTGGCCCGTCTTGGAGGGGCCGTGGTGGAGATAACCACGGGAGCGGAGGGGCTGGGAGCGGAAGTGATTCACGTGGCGTCGGACGCGGTGGCCTTCACGAGTTCCGTAGTCACCACGGTTCTGGCGCTGGCCGGCGCCGCGGCGTCGGGAGGCGGCGCCGCTTCGCTGAGCGCGGAAGAGATCCGAAACGTGGTCGGCAACGGGCTGACTCTATCCGCCTCCACGGTGGATCTCCTAAAGGCCATTTATCTGCAGAGGCCGTTTTACGATCCTTCCAATGCGGAAGATCCCTCTCGGGATCCGCCCTACGTAGCCCTCGAGATCGCGGACATTCTGCTCGTAGCGGCGAATCTGGGGGTCGAGTTCGACGATATGGAGCCGGAGGAGGTCGCGCAAGTCCTTCTGCAGGCTATAGATGTGGCCATCCCCATCTTGGAGGCGATGAAGACGGGGAACGCGGTCACCGATCAGAAGGTGAAGCTGGCTCTTTCGATCACCCATGCGATCGTGAGAGCGGCCCGCGCTCTTGTCGAGCGGGGCGCCATCAGCGAGACGGAGGCGTGGCTTCTGGCAAGGGACGTGGTCACTGCGGCGAAGCTCTTTCAGGAACTACCGGAAATCAAGGGATCGCCCGAATTCGACGCCCTGCCTCTTGCGTTGGCCATCGCGGAAGTGTCCGTGGACGTGGGGAGTTCTCTCCGCACCGGGCAGGGCGATGTAAACCTGGCCAACCTGGTGGACCTCTTTGACCGGCTGCTGGGTATCGTTTGCGAAGATATCGCCATTCTGGAACCACTCTTCGAAGCGCCCGGTTTTCCCGGCAGGGATGTCTACTCCGTCCTGTCGATATCCCGGGCGCTTTTTTCGAGAATCAACGATCCGGAGTTCTTGACCGGAGCCCTCCCTCCCGAGGAAGTCATCCCTCGCGTCGCGTTGCCGTTGTTGGACTGGCTCATTGACGGCAACTCTCAAACCACCTGCGGCGGCCGCCTGGATTACGGTCCCTATGATGCGGAGGTCAAAGCCCTGTTGCGTGTGGCGCGCCAAGGTCTTCGAGGCGTTGTGTTGGGATCGAGCCTGGCGGGAGAAGAAACCCGGATTACGGAGGTCGAGGTCTTCGAGTGGGCTGCTTCCACGGTTCTCGAGTCGGCCGTGGCTTTGAATACGCTGCAGCCGGGCTCCGTCGACGAACAGGTTGTGGATTCCCTGGTCGAGTTCAGAGACGCTTTTGCGTCCGTCGACTCCTCCGGTCCACCTATCCGTCGAGTTCTCGAGCTGACGGATGCGCTTATGCCCAAGATCCGGGAGGCCGCCGCGCTAACCCCGGATCCGACCGCGCCTTTGATTGTGGACGCAGTGGGCGCCGTGGTTCGAGGACTCATCCCGGTCGCCGGGGAAGACCCGGGCGACATCCGGACTTGGCTCGAAGGAAGCCGACAGGTAGTGAACGAGATCCGAAGGCTTCCGTTACACCGAGACGTGATCGCAGGGCTGACCATGATGGCCCTGGCCTTGGATATGGCCCAGGCAGGAACGGGCGAAGTGATTTACCCCAAAAGACTGATCCATTCCGCGAAGGGAATTGTAGACATTCTGCGACAACTTCATGGAAGCGAACCGCTGGATACTCCGACTACCGTGGCGTATGCAGGTTCCTTCCGGGATGGGCCGGCGATTCTCCCCGCCGCCGTAGACGCGGGTCCGACTTTGGCCATGATCTCGGCGATGCTCGGGGCTCTGGAAGGCGCCGTCGGAGTAGATCGGATCAGCCTTGCCGCGTTGTCGAATATTATCACCTCCGCGGTGTTGGCCTTGTATCCCCAACAGAGCCTTTCTCCGCGGGGCAGGGCCGGTGAACTGCTGCCCGCCGCCGCATTCACGGGTTTTGATGAGGCGATGGAGCTGCTGGTGGCGTCCCTCCAGGTTCTCCCCGCCCTGAACGTGACCCGTCCTGCTTCGGAGGCGTTCACGCAAGTGCTTACGGATCTCCTAAAATCCGAAGCGGAAACAACTCAGGACCCCGAGGTACGACTCGCGATCCTGGCCGCGCGGGCCGCCCTGATCCAGCCGCCGACCCTGGTGCAAGGCTCCGCCATCGCTCAGAGAGGGGAATTGATCGACAGTGTTCGCAGTGTGGACAACGAAGGCGGCTCCATCATGCTGCACCGGTACCTCGACCCCTCTGAAAACAAACATACCTGGTTCCTGGAAACCAACTTCCCGGAGGGGCATTCCCGTTGCGCCGGGGGGCTGCGAGAGGTTTACTACTGGCGCGCAGGAACCTGGGACGTCCCCACGCAGTTTCGAGACGTTCTATATCCACCCACTCTGCCCGAAGACTTGCTCGATTTTTACGAACGCTTGAGGGCCCTCTCTGGAGTGACAAGCGCACCGGGGGTTATGATCTATCGGGATACTTCCGGTCGGGAGGTCGACTTCCAACGCCCCCGGAACGCGGACGGGGGTTTTATCCTATTGGAGGACAACCGGATCTTCCAAACCGCGCGCATAACCGAACCCATTGGATACGGTCCTTTCATTCCGATGCGCAAGGTGGAGATTTCCGATGTTCCGGCGCCCTGCAGGACGGCCGACGAGATCCAGGGATTGTTGTTGGAAGCCAAATGGCGCGATGAGTCCGCAAAACGGAACTACACGTATACGTACAACCCGGAGCAAAGCCGTCTTCGGGCGGATTTCACGGATTATGCGGGCGCCTATGAAATCCGGGCCGTGGGGAACGAGCGGTTCGCTTCCGTCGGCGGCATACCTACCGGCGGTCGCCTGCTCGTGTATCACGGCTCCCCTCCGGCGCCGGATCGATGGGTGTTGGACTATGAAAGCGGCAGAGGCTACATCCTGGTGCTGGATGGTTCCAATTACGACAGGATCGAGGTGGACCCGAATCTCGCAGTGTCCGCAGCCGATCAGATTCCAAAAGACGGCCGTTTGTTGGAACGTCGCATCTTTTTTGCGGATGGTCGTTCCTGGTTATACCACCCGAAAAAACATGCCCTATTGACCTTCCCCTGCGGAGAATGGGAACTCTATTCGATCCAAGACCTTCCCGATGGTTCCCAGACGCCGAATCCATCGCAAGAACTCCCGGTGGGCCTCGTTAAAGCATTGGGAAGTCCGGACGGTACGGTGTCCGACCGGGATGACAACTCGCTGCATCCTCGAACCATGACCGAGTTCGGCATCCGCGACGAGGGAGGACTGGTTACAGTAAGCCTTCCCGATGGAACTCTGGTCGTTTATTCCGGTTTCGGATCCACGATCATCCTGCCGGACACGGAAAGGGAAAGCGAGCATGCGGGTGACTGCGCCTCGTCTCGCAGGGAGGCCGGCTGGGTGCAGCGGATCGAGCCTCCCGATGAGAACTGCAGTCGGAAGGAGACCCTGCTGGACCCCGATTCCGCGGCCTTCAGTCAGATCAAGGAGTGCGGCGGCCAAAAGAAGAAAGCAACGGTTTCTCCGGACGGAAAAGGGCAAATCACCATCGGGTTCGATCCCGAAGACGGGCAACCCCCATGCGAGGCGGGCAAAATCCGCATGAACTTTGCCTACTCGAAGTCGGAACCTGCCGTCAGGATCGTGGATCCCAAGCCTGTGAGCGCGTCCGGGGAGGGCGATCCGCTGCTGCTGAGAAAAAAGAGGCTCTTCCTGGCCACTTATGAGACGGAGAGACAAAAACTCGCGTTGAACCCCACGGCCGATGGGATCATACATCTGCTCGATCTGGTGGACCGGGCCGGACAACTGGGCTGGACGTTTCCCGAGCTCGACATGAACGCCAGGGCGACGTCGGGCGTTCATTTGAACCGCCTTATGGAAGAGGAACTGCGGAAGATCGCCACGGTTATGGGACTGAAGCGTCTCGTTGAGGAAGAACGGCAAGAGGGCATGCTCGACTTCGAGGCTGTTCGACAGTGGATCCTGGACTTGTCTCCGGACAATCCCATACGGCAGTTGCTTATTTCCGTGGGCATCATCGAGGAGGAAGCTCCCAATCCCGAAATCATCCAAGAGTGGGTCATTGCGCTTCCGCCGGATAACCCGATTCGCCGACTGCTCGTATACATGGGAATCGCGGACCGCTACGGGATCGAACTGACGCAAAAGGCTCCCGCGATCCTGGCGTATTCGCTCCGGCATGAAAACGAGGATCCCCACCCCCTGACCGTCCTGCTGGAAAGTATCAACGCGGACCGCAGGGCTCGCCCGGGAGACGTATTCCGGCGGTTCATGGCGCGCGGCGCCTATACCTTTGCGAAGCAACTGATCAAGGGCGAATTCAACGCGTTCCCGGAAGGATGTTTCGAGGTGCTCGAACTCGTTCGGCCCGTGATCGACGAATTCAAATCCGTTATTTTGAACGGTATTGAAAACGCACCCGCCGGCGAGGTCCTCAATGAATATCGGGAATGTGTGGACGCCGTCGCCTTTCTGGCTTTTACAGGAACGGAAAACGACCCCATTCTATCGCAGTGCCAGAACGAGGTGGCCGACAGGGCGCCGGATCTCGCGGGAAGCCAGGGCGATCTTCTGAAAAGTCGTATCCGGGCGCGGGCTCCCCTTGGTGAGATTTATGAGGCGGCTAGAGGTTGTCTCAATCTGTCCGCTCTCCTTCAGCTTCACGGCATCGAAATCCAGGAGGATGACCAGGCGGCCCAAAACGCGATCGACGGGTGCGACCTGCGGAACGCGTCGGAGAAAGTGATCGACGAATATGCCCAGCAGGTAATCGGCCTTCTGAACACGCAACCGGACTGGAAAGATGTCCGGCAAGCCCTCCAAACAGTGATGGAAGAGGTGAACCTCTGCGAGGAAAGAGGGCAGGGAGAGGTTTGTAGCATCCCCACGGAGCAGTTGCTGCCCGCTTGTGAATATGTCGCGGAAGGGGCTAAATCGGAATATCGTAACGTACTTCCCGGAGGGGATTCGACCCGCATTGCGGAGGCCACTCAAGAGGCCCTTTCCGCCATGCGTCTGATGTCCGAATTGTGCAATTTCGTGGACGGCGATTTCAGGGAAGACGTCCGCCCTCACACGGAGGACGCGATCAACCATGCCAAACAACGCCTACTGGGCGCTCTGAATCGCCGGCCGCACTCCTGGCGGGAGGTGGAAACCGCGATCGAGGGAATCCGATCCGTGGGGCGCGGAGCGGCATCCATGGGGCTGTCCTCGTTTCCGTCGGGTATCGACGGGGAGATCCTGGGTCTGTTTCAGCAGACGGTTCCCGCGGAGCCCACCCCGGACTTTCGCCCGGATGCTTCCCTGCCTCCGCTCGATCCGGAGTCCGGTCGATTCGTCGAGGAACTGCCTCTTCAGTACCACCGGTTTCTCGTAAACACTTGGGTGTTGCAGGGTTTTGATTCCCGTTCGGAGGCGGCCTCCTTTACTTCGAGTTTGACGGATCAGATCAACGATTCAGGTCTCAGTTCCCATTTAGAGGCCCTCGAATCCTTCCTTCGTTTTGTTAATGCCGTGGTGGAGTTGCAGCCTCCGTACCCGGTGGACACGAGTTCGGATCCGTTTCAGATTCTGCGTGAACAGCTCAGGAGCAAGCATTCCAGGATGGTGGCCACGTTTGCGAGACAGGTACCGGACGCCGCGCCGGAATCCCCGGCCGGAGCAGGGCCGGCAAGGTTTGCCGTCTTAACGCTCGCCGCCGGTCCGGTCGTGACGGTGTCCGGTATCGCGGACACGGCCGGGGGGGCGGAGAGCGGAGACGTGGACGCGGATTTATCGAGGGTCGGTGTGGTGGCGAGCGTGTATCCGGACTCCTTGGATGGCGCTTTTGAACAAAGCTTCCTGCCCACTCTCGACACCATCCGAATTCAAGGAGGGGCGGATCGGTTTCAGGTGGCGGCGGACTTCCTTGCGCCCGTTCTGGAGAGGTCGGGTCACCCGCTACGAATTGCGCACCGCCTGGCGAGCCGAATCACGTCGCCGGATACGGCGGACGACTTCAATCTGCGAGTCAATGTGATCCTTGAACTGTCCGGCTATCTCGCCGACAAGCTCCTCGGGACGGGGGAGACGGAACCCGCCGTATCGATGGCCGGCGTTAGCGAAACAGGGAGCATGCGGAACCCCCAGGCCTTACTGGCGGGACTCATGAGTCTGGCTCTGCCGAGCCCCGGTTTTACTCCGGGACAGCAATTGGCGGCCCAGCTAAAGGAGCTTCTTGGCGGATTCACCTCCGGAAATCCCATGCTCAGGGCCGGTCTGAACCTCACGGGGGCCGCCGTGGACGGGGCTCTCGCGGCGTATGCCCCCGCCGCGCAGGCACAACAGCCCAACTGGCTGGATGTCCTTGAAAGCGCAGCCACCAGTCTCGAGCCTTTGCACAGCCCCGACGCACCTCTCGAGGACTTCTGGATAGGGTTGTCGGCCCGATTCATCGGCCTTGGAATCGACGTATACAAGCAAAACCGGACCGGGAACGACGCGGCGGTGGTCGGTCTCGATCTGGCCGTGTCCATGTTGGACTATCCGGACATCAAGGCCGCGTTGGACGCCATGCCCGAACCGGGCCGGTCCCTGATGCACGTTTGGAAGGAGATCATGTCGAACACCCTGGACAACGTGGCCCTGGGCGATCCTCTGGACATCGCTTTGGCCAGGGTTATGGGGCATGCCGTTTTCCGGGACGTCCCTCCTCCCTACGGCCCGCTCGGAGCCGACGTCGCAGACTGGGCGTTGGATTTTGCCCGAGATAATAACCCGGTTTTCGGTTCACTGCTCGAGGGAGACACAGCCGGGACTCAACGAGACTCAGGGGCGCTCCTCGACGCCTTCCTTTCGGCGCGCGGCATCCCCACCCTGACGTGTTTGCTTCAGGAGCATCTGAATGTGTTCGTTCCACCGGCTCCGGTACTCATCCCGATCGTGGGCGCCAAAGAATTGCTTGCCCACAGCGGTGAACTGGCCACAGGCAGCGACCTTTGGGCGGCAGCCATGCTGGATGTGGGCGCGGGTATGATAAACCTCTGGCTGTCCGGTGCTGAAACCTCCGCATGTCCCTCTCCCTCCGGTCTCTCCCGACAGGATGTACCCCTCGCCGCTTTGACTCGGGCTTTAAAGGAACTGGACACCAGCGATCCGCGCGCCGGATTTGAACTGCTGGGCCGGTTCGGGTTGGCCGCGGTGGACGCGGTGGCGCCCGGTTCACCACTCGCCAGAGCGTTGTACACGCTCTGGTATGGCCGGGAAACCAGCCCCGCTCCTTCTGAGCCTTACGTGGGATTGGGAAGCGCCCTCCGAGGCGATGTGACGGACTACTTCGAATTTGGACTGGAAGTTCCCGTAATTGCAGGTAATATCGTCGCTATTTTGTCCGAAGATCCGAACCTGAACAAAATGATGAGACTGCTGGGCGGGGCGTGCGAGCCGAACGACCTGCTGGGTCCGGATCGGTGCGGTTCCACCGTGCCGAATCTCTTGTTATCCGTTTTGGGGGACGCCCGAAAGGGGATCGTACCCGGCCTCTCGGACGCTCAACATGAAACTCATCCCCAGTGGGGGTATTTGAAAACTCTGCCTGTTTTGGGCCCGGGCGAAAGCCTTCTCCCTGACCTTTCCCGGGTTCAGGATCAGGAAGCCTGGAACCAGACCGTGGCAGCCGTCACCAACCTGGAGGCCCATGTTAACCGGGCCAGACGAGCCGGCGCCGGGGTAACGGACCTCGCGCGAATGGCCGTGCGAGTTATGGCTTCGTTACCGCAACTTTCCACCGGCGGCCCCACCGCTCAGCAGATCTTGGACCAGTCCCTCTTCGCACCGCAGACCGGGGGGGAGACGTTTTCAGGTGTGGGCGGGGGGCTGATGAGAGAGTGGGCCCCCGGATCTTCCGCCGACGATGCAGACCTCTATTTCGAGATGGTGGGGCAGTTCGCGGTTCCTGCCCTGGTTAAGACGGCGGCCCAATTAACGTACACCACGGAAGGGACGGACTGGTTGCTCATGCTGCGCGCAGCGGGCAACTACCCCGACCTGAACTCGATCGGCCGGAAAATCGGAGTCGATCTCCCCATGAACGAAATAGCCTCCAGTTTTATCGGAAACGCGGAAGCCCATCTCACCGGGTGGCTGGGGGTGGTGGACGACAGCCCGTATGTCCAGCTTTACAGCGCCGCGGCCCTGGAATGGGGAGCCATTCCCCTCGGTCGGCTGATTCTGTCGGGTTATATGAAGGATTTCAGGGGCGACAACCCCCTTGAAACCGCATCCAACATCGACGTGGGGATGTGCGGTCAAGTCGACCAGCAGTTCAGCCCGTTCATCCTGGCCGGTGTCGGCGCCACCTCAAGACTCGGGGGGTATTTTTTCAAAGAAGGATTGACGGGAGGTTTGGGAATGAAACTTGGCGTCGAAGGCCAACTCGCCGTTTCCTTTGCCCCGGTGGCCGGCATTACTCTGGGCTTGGAGGCGGGCGGAAGCGGCTCGGGCGGTGTCGATCCTGCAAGCGATACGATGGGATTCGAAGTGAGTCAGTGCGCGCGCCCATACGTGGGCGGCTACTTCTTCGGATTACGCCTGCAAGATCTGGACGTGCCGGTGGAGACTCAGTTGTTCGGCGAAGCGGATTGGGGGAAAGCGAACGCCGAGTTTGGATATAAGTTCAGATTTCAGATCGCGGAAGACTACTACCAGACCATGTTCGACAATCTCAACTGTTTCGATCCCATCCAGGCGCCGCTTTGCGCGGTGTTAAGCGGCGCCGAAGCCATCGGACTGGACACGCTGGGAGCCTGGATGGTTCTGACGAACAAAGGATTCTATTTCGGGTTGGGAAGTTTTCCCAATCGAGACGACACGGTCCCGGGCTTTGCTTTCTCCAGTTCCTCCGGAGAATTTGGGCCTATCGGATTGCACAGCGCGGGCGCATGGGGCGGGTGGAGCCGGAGCGTTTATGACCTCTGCAGCGGTAACATGTGCCAAGGGCGGGACGCAGCGCCCTCCGGAGCCCCCGTCCGACCAGAGCCGCCTTACTAAGAATAGAGGCCGCATGCCATGAAAAGGCCAAGCCACGCCTTCATACGCCATGCCGTTTGCTCGCTCTTCGTCCTTGTGATGCTGGCCGGTACCAAGAGCCACGCGGAGACCATGCCTTTGGACGTTCGCGTCAAGCCAACGACCGAGGGGACGGCCTGCATCGAATGGAGAACCCATAACCTGTCGAAGAAGCTTGTGGATCAACACATTCGCCGTGTGGCTCCGGTGAGGTTTGATGTGTATCGAAGCACTAAGAAACAAAAGTCCGAACGCGTAACGGATAGACCGGTCGCGCCTCAGCTCATCCGCGAAAAAGGCGCGCAGGAATTTTACGGCATATTCTGGGACCGAGGCGTCAAGCCCGGGGTCTCCTACACCTACCGTGTGGTGGCCGTCGATTCCAATGGAAAGGAACTCGGACAGTCACCACCGGTTGATTTTGCATGGCACGACGGCCGTCCTCCATCCCGGGTTATAGGGGTGTCCGCCCGTTCCTCCGATCAGGCCCTGGTCCTGAGCTGGAAGCCGCTGAACGATCCGGAACTCTCCGCGTATCGTGTCTACCGCAAGGCCTTGGCCTTGCCTCTGATGGACAGGGCCAAGCTTGGCCTGAAGAGCGATACCGGCGAAGCCATAGCTCAAGTGAGTCCTGCAACCACGAAGTACGAGGACAGGAGAGTCAAGAGCAACGTTCTCTATTACTACCGAATTGCCGGCGTGGACCCATACAGCGGGGAAGGGGACCCCTCGATGCCGGCCCTGGCTTCCCTGCTCGACGCAAAACCGCCCACCCCCCCCGAGGGGCTCCACGTGTCCGTTGAAGACAACGGTGCAGTGCGTCTGAGCTGGGACGTCAGCTCTTCCGTGGATGTGACTTTTTACCGTGTCTACCGTTCCGTCGGAAGCCAGGACAAACCCGTTCTTCTGAAAACCGTTGCCGCCGCCGGGGAAAAAACAATGATATCCTCCGACCGGTTGGATCCCAAGTCGCCGTATACCTACTATTACTCAGTGGACGCGGTGGACGGAGTGGGAAACTCCAGCGCGGCGACGAAGGCCCAGTCACTGAGGTTGCCTGACCGTACTCCGCCAACCCCCCCTGTTCTCACGGATCTTGCCGTGGAGGAAGGCCGGGTTCGATTGGCCTGGGTGGCCCCGCCCGATGAGGATGTCGCCGGATATTACGTATACCGGCGGGAAGCCGGCAAGGACTCGGATGCGGACCGTCTGAATTCTTCGCCGGTCAGCGGGCTCGGCTTTGACGATGTAACCGGCGTCGTGGGTGCGTCCTACATCTATTTTGTTACAGCCCTGGACGGAGACGGCAACGAAAGCGCCGGCTCCAGACAACTCACCCAGCGCTTTTTCGGTTCGATAACGGTCGCACCCCCGAAACAGCTTTCTCTGGAAATCGATGACTCCGGTTTTCCTAAGCTGATTTGGACCTCGGGAAGCGAGGCCGGGCAGGAAGGCTACCTCGTAGAGCGCAGCATTGGCGGGGACGGAGAATTCATTCGAATTTCGTCTTTGCTGAGGGAGCCCGGATTCACGGATCTTCATCCGCCCAAAGGGGACCTCATCCGCTATCGGGTGACTGCTTACGGTCGAGACGGCCGAGTATCCGAGCCGTCCACGCCTGTAGCATGGAGCCGGAAGGATCGAAAGTCTCCGGTCAACCGGGAAGACATTCCCAAGAACAAATAACGCTCAGGAGGACGCTTCCGATTTCTACATCGAGGGCCGCATATCCGCAAAGGGTCCACCGCAGGTTCATACGAGACCATCATCCATGGCAGACGCCCGTATCTCCCCATCTCATTCCCGGTGTTACATTTTCGCCAGAGTCCACCCCACCAGCAACACGAATATCCAGGCTACCGCCGTCAGCAGAAGGCCTTTTCTCCAAACTTCTCCAAAATAGCGCTTGTATGATTGGACAACCCACTTCCAATTGAATGAAACATGGACGAACAGCATCAGGAGAAACACCAGGGCCAGGTAGAGGTGAAGATCCGCCCAATCATGTCGGTGCAGCCACAGGAAATAGCCGTCCCCGCTTCGGGGTCCTCCCCGAGGGATGACGAACGCCAGCAAGAGACCAATCATGCCGACGGAACAGAGATCGATGAACAGGAGGAGGTTGATCGTGAACTTCAGAATGTTCTTCTCCATGGTAAATGTCCTATTATTCCGAGATGACGGCAGTCCGTCCCAGGAGGCCGCCATGGAATGCCGATCGACAACGGAGCCGGCCGGCTGCCTCGCTGCGGCGGTCAGGAATGGACGATCCCGAGCGGACTTGTTTCTTCAACCCTATGCAACCCTGGGAACGCCGAGCCCTAGCTCGGCAGCAACGGACCCGCCGGCGCGGACCTTCCGAGCGGACTTGTTTCTTCAACCACGCCTGCGTTACTATAATGTTTCGCTCACGGTCGAAGGAGGCCATGGCCCGCGCAACCATCGGACGCTCCGGTGACCCACCGGCAAGCGGATCCCATAGGGCCGTCTGCAGGCCGGCCTGTACGCATCGCAAGAGCGTTCCCCCGACCCTCGCCGGGAACAAGAAACGAACATCCAATCGTGAAGAGAACCAACCATGATCCGAATGCGCGTGTTCGGCCGATGTGCAATTTACAACGATCCCATTTCTCCGGTCATCAAAAACCCTACGATCATAGGTTGGAACGCTCTGTATCGGGATATCGATCTGACGATCGAGCGCAGATGGAATGGAGCTGAACTGCTCCGGCGCATGAAAGGGTGGTTTACGGCTAACCCGGAGCGAATGATCGATGTGATCGAATCGCACGCGTTGCTTCAAGTTTCCACCGACGGGGATCTGATCGTCGAATTGGAGGACGAAGTGCATCTCCATCGGCTCAAGTCTCATTTGGAGGCGGTTTTCGGAGATCAGGTGCTGTTGAGACCTTAGTTCCGCCAGGATCTCCGCACCAAATCCGGGCATCGGAAGCGGTCGATCCGGCGGAAGGCTTCCTCTTGTGGCGGGTCCGCGGCCGAACGGGCGCGCTGCAGCTTGTCCCTGGCAAGCAGGCTGCGCCTCGATCGGGGAAAAAGCCGACATCTCGTCCACCGAGGAATCCAACCGTCCTCGCACCCGAGTTATTTTTGCCGGCTAGGCCTTGCGTTTAACGTCCTTGAGCACGTCCTTGACCGTATACAACAGGATAAAATTCTCATCCAGTTCCTTCGTCAGCGCCTTAAGCTTATCTTCGGGCAAATCCGTTATACGTATAAAAACGTGTCTGCAGTCCTCTTCGCATGAATCGTAAGAAGTCAGTATGCTGACCATCTGACCCCCGTGCCTGCGTATGACGTCGGCCACCTCTTTAATCGTTCCCGGCCGATCCGGCAGGTTGAATGCAAACTGCACCCCGCCCCGATAAATACCGGTAATACTGATCAGCACACGGAACACATCCCCCTGGGTGATCATACCCACCAACGCCCCTTTGCTATTCACCACAGGGAGTGCGTGAACCTCGTTTTCAAGCATAATCACGGCCGCTTTTTCCACCGTCTCGTCGGGATCCACCGTGATGGGGTTCTTCCTCATTATATCTTTGACTTTCAGTTCCGAAAGCAGGTAATACAGCTCATGCACATCCAGGGTTGTGGCTTTCGATGGTGACGCTTCCTTGACATCCCGGTCCGTAACAATACCGACTAATGCACCATTTTTCATTACCGGCAGCGAGTGAATATTGTACTCCTTCATGATCTGACCGGCCTTCATCATGGACGTGTTCTCGTCGATCGTTACAACATCGGTGGTCATCCAACCTTTTACGAGCATATCGAGTCCTCCCCGTATTCAGTATTACCCGAGCCTTTGTATATGATAAAAGAAGACAAGCTTTAATCCGGCGATCTTAGCTCTTTCGGCCGCACACGCCACCGGCTGATTATGAGCTTTGCTTTTCCTTAATGAAATCCCGTCTTCCTTATTCTAAAAGTGATTAGCTATCAATGCCTACACCAAAATCTGAAAAGTCAAAAAAAGCATTATACATAAAACAATAAGCAAGATAAAGGGAAGCAAAATAGCCAGGACGGACTTCCCTATTCCGATGGAATGAACTCGAGATACCCCTATCACCATTAATACCAAACCCCAGACAAAGGCCACAAAGCTGCCTAGGAAAGGTATGATTAGAAAGACAGAGGCCGCGCTCGAGTATGACATCACTTTGAACGTACCTAGGAAGGGCGCATTGGCGCCTCTAAGGATCAGCAAACAAATATGCAGAATGGCGGACTGAATAAACAGGCCCGCCAAGAGCGCCAGCATCAGCACGGGCACCATTACGGCCGTTCCAACGACCACCCCGGCGGAAATAGTGTCGGGGGACAGCTGCAGAGCGGCCAACACTCGGATGATTAAGTCGGAATTAAATAGGATCCCCCAGAGAAATTGAAAGAAAAATCCGACGAAGCTCAGCAGCAGGGCGAAGGAAATCGGATAGCCGTAAGTGCCTTCCGGATTCATTTGTGAAAAGAAACTGCCTGGAGTCAAGAGGGCCTGTCGCGCGGTATCGAACAGTGAACTCAGCAGATTGGTCTGGGCCGAATCCTCCCACGGTGTGGAGCCGGACGTTTCCGTTTCGGATTCTTCATCCAGGTCCGCGTGCTCGGACGGGGCCACCTCCAACTCGTCCCAGGGAAGGACGTCCTGTCTGGTGGGAATCGCTTCTACTCGTTCAGAAACAGGCTCTTCTCGTCCTTCGGGACTCGAAGCGGACTCCTTCCGGATTAAGGTGTCTCTTTCGCCGGATGCGGCGGAAAGGGTCGAGGAAGAAATAGAACCGGAAACCGAAGCCTCCACATCCGCTCTCGAAGAGGACTCAGGCAATGGCGCTTTCGCATCCGCCATCGAGAAGGGAAACCGTTTCCCGCAGTTCGGACACTTGGCGCTGCGGGCCGTCTCGGGAACACGATCTTTCGGTATTTCTTTCGAATAGCCACAATGTGGGCACTCGATACGCATTTTATTCTCCACTGTAGCCCTATCCTGATCCGGCGAAAAAGATCCGCCCTGGTACGGCGGCATCAACCGATGCGATGTACCCACCCAAACGGGTCTTCCAGCTCGCCATACTGTATACCCGTCAAGGTGTCGTAGAGTTTTTTCGAAAGCTCACCCGTTGTGCCGCCGGCCACACTGTATTCTTTCTCAAGATAACAGAAGGAACCTACGGGAGAAATGACGGCGGCTGTTCCGGTTCCAAACACCTCTTTGAGCTTTCCGGAGTTCAATGCATTGACGACTTCATCCATGCTGATCGGCCTTTCAGACACCTTCAAGCCCCAGCTTCGCGTCAATTGGAGTACCGAGTCTCTGGTGATTCCCGGTAGAATGGTCCCCCCGAGAGGGGGCGTAGCCAACTCGTCTTCAAACAGGAAGAAGATATTGCTGGTGCCGACCTCTTCCACGTATTTCTTTTCAATGGCGTCCAGCCATAAAACCTGAGTAAAGCCTTTCTTCATGGCCGCTTCGGCCGCGAAAAGACTCGCAGCGTAATTTCCACCCGTCTTGGTCTCTCCAACACCACCGCGCACCGCTCGCACGTGATCCGTGCTGACATACATCTTGGTAGGTTTAAATCCTTCCGGATAGTACGCGCCCACCGGACCGATGATAGTATAGAACAGGTACTTTTTGGCGGGCTTCACCCCCAGGAAGGCGTCCGTGGCGATCATTGTCGGTCTGATATACAACGAACACCCAGCTTTGTGCGGGATCCACTCCTTGTCCAAGAGGATAAGCTCCTTATGCGCCTCCATCAAGAAATCAACCGGCACTTGCGGCATGCAAAGGCGAACCGTGGAACGATTCATCCTATCGAGGTTCTTTTCGGTTCGAAACAGGTAAATACCGCCGTTCTTGCCGCGATAGGCCTTGGCTCCCTCGAATACCTGCTGTCCATAATGCAGCACCACGGCGGCCGGATCCAACTCGATGGACCCGTAGGGCACGATCCGGGGGTCATACCAACCCTTGTCGACGTGGTAGTCCATCATGAACATGTGGTCCGTAAAATACTTCCCAAAACCCAGCTTATCGTCGCTTTCAGGACGCGGCATATGCCCTTCAGGAGCTTTCGTTAACTTAATCTCCATCTCTCTTTGTCCCTCCCCTCAATCATTAGCAGGCGTACAATCCTTGAGCATGTACATGTGTCTTCTGCACTCCAAAGAACTTTTTAATGTAACCGCATCGGAAAACTTCAAATCTCCCCCAACGGGAATTCCAAAACCGATGCGGCTGACGGTGACATCAAGCCCGCGAATCCGATCCAGTAAGTACGACGCCGTTGCATCACCTTCCGGGGTAGGATTGGTGGCCAAAATCACCTCGTTTATGACGTTGTTGTTCAAGCGTTCAAGCAGTTCCTTGATCTTCAATTTATCCGGACCCACATCATCCAAAGGCGAGAGTGATCCATGCAGCACGTGATATCGACCGCGAAAACAGCCGGACTTTTCTATCGCCATCAAGTCCCCCGGAGTCTCCACCACGCAGATTATGGATTCATCCCGGCCCGGGTTCCGGCAGATGGCGCACGGTTGGGATTCCGTAAGATTGCAGCACACGGAGCACAGTTTAATCCGTTCTCGAAGCTCTCCAATGTCGCGCGCCAGATTCTTTAAATGCTCCTCCGGCATATCCAGCATATGCATGGCCATTCGCATAGCCGACTTTTCCCCGATACCAGGTAGGCGGCTGAGGCTTTTCACCAGGTTCAGAATATGAGGCGGATATGGATTCATTCGCTACATCAATCCCGGGATGCTCATGCCCCCGGTAATCTTGCTCATCTCCGAGCTGACCATCTCCTGCGATTTCTTGAGAGCTTCGTTCACAGCAGCCCTTATGAGATCTTGAAGCATCTCCACATCCTCGGGGTCCACAACCTCGGGTTCGATGAGAATCGACACGATTTCCTGTTTCCCGTTGGCCGTCACTCGGACCATACCCCCGCCAACCGTCGCCTCGACCGTCTTTCCCGCCAGTTCCTCCTGCATTTTCACCATCTGCTGTTGCATTTTCTGAGCCTGTTTCATCAAGTTCCCAAAGCCCTTAGCCATGGAGCTACTCCTTATTCTTTAGGGGAGCGGGCGGTATGAACTCGACCATCTCCCCTTTGAAAACGGCCTTGATTTCCTTTATCATAGGATGCGCTAACGCTTTTTTTTGCATTTGCCCAAGCCCTTCGTCAAGCCTTTCTTGCGTGACAGGTCGAGCTTCCCGAGACGGGCCCGTTTCCTCGATACGAACGTTCATCGTCGTTCCCGCAACCTCCGAGGCCACCCTTGACAATTCATCCCTCGAATCCCGAACCATCGAAGCATTGAAACTCGAAGTCGAAGGAAGCTGAATCACCAGCACACCATTTCCGTCACGAAAGACATGCGCATGCTTGAGAATGACTCCAAGGGCCGGCTTTTGAAGCGCCAGGCTGTCTATAAAACACCCTTGATCAAATGAGCCTGAGATCGATTTAATGCCGGTTTCCTCAGGACCGGAGGTTGCACAGAGCTCGATCGAATGCTCTTCAGGTTCCTGTCCGGCCTGCTCATCCTCCGAGACATCATTGGTCCCGTCTTCCCCGGCTCCACTTTCGGCTCCGGTCCCGAATATAGCCGGGGATTCCCTGACGGCGGAGTCCGAGTCGCGCCCGGTTTTTTTCGAGCACTCGAAGACTTGGGAATCCGGGCCTGTGTCCTTTTCCGACGCCACAGGGGGAAGGGTTTCCAGGCCATAAAACTCCCCTAAATGGGCCAGCCGCAGCAATCCCATTTCCAACACCAGCCGGGGGAAGGAAGCGAAACGAAGCTCGGCGTCCATGCTCAACAACTGGTGTTGAGCCGCCTGAAGCCACGCCGCGGACACCCGATCGAGCACTCGCTGAAGAATGACCTCGTCCTCGCCCTCCAGCACGTCTGAAAACCTGGCTCCGGTCTTCCTCAGGAGCAAATTTCGTGCCTCCAGAACAAGAAGATAATAAAACTGCTTCAGGTCGTATCCGGCCGCATAGACTTCTTCCAGTGTATTTAAAACGTCCGCTATGCGTTTTCTGACGAGGTTCTCCAACAGCGCCAGGACGAAGGATCGATCCACGAGCCCGAGTACGTTTCGAACCATGGCCGCCGTCACCTTCCGATCGCCATAGGAGATCACCTGGTCCAGAAGACTCAGCGAATCCCGCACACTGCCGTCCGCCTGGCGCGCCAGAACCGCAAGTCCCCCGGGCTCCATCTCGATACCCTCTTTGTCCACGATCTTTCGGAGATGATCCTCGATGTCGGAGGCCGGAATCCTCCTGAAGAGAAACGTTTGACACCTGGATAGGATGGTTGGGGGAACCCGGTGCGCTTCCGTGGTGGCGAACATGAACAACACGTGCCGCGGTGGTTCCTCGAGGGTCTTCAACAGGGAGTTGAAGGCTTCCTTGGTCAGCATGTGAACTTCATCGATGATATAGATCTTGTAACGGCTTCCTGAGGGCAGATAACGTGCGTTTTCCCTGAGTTCCCGAATCTCCTCGATTCCCCGATTGGAGGCGCCGTCGATCTCCTGCACGTCTATGGACGTGCCGTCCCGAATCTCCACGCAGTGCGTGCAGACTCCGCAGGGGCGGTCAGTAGGGCCTTCCTCGCAGTTCAGCGCTTTCGCCAATATCCTCGCCAGGGATGTTTTTCCGACCCCTCTCGGCCCGCTGAACAGGTAAGCGTGGGCCACCCGGCGCTGGGCTATCGCGTTCTTCAGAGTCTGGGTAACGTGCTTTTGTCCCACCACGTCTTCAAACGTTTGCGGGCGCCATGCACGGGCCAAAACAAGATATGACATAAACCAACCTGTCAGTCTGAAATCGGGCAGTACGGTCGTGCAACCGGAAATGAAAGTTCTGAAACGTTCAAGGGACTTGGTTCAGAGGTGCAATGCGGCTTGGATCTCTCTCTCGAGGAGAATGGCGGAGAGAGAGGGATTCGAACCCTCGGTACACCTTTTGGGCGTACACACGATTTCCAATCGTGCTCCTTCAGCCAACTCGGACATCTCTCCTGTTTTTCCAGCTACTACACGCTGCCGCGTTTGGTGTCAAGGCATTAACACGCGCATAACCGACACTTCATTGGCATTCATCAGAAAGGAATATCGTCTTCTTCCCCACCGCCGGCCGCAAAAGGCTCGTCCGGCGGAGGAGGCTCTTCCATGCGACTGTCGCCCGCGCCTTTAGAATCGAGCATTTTCATCTCCCGGGCAACCACTTCCGTCGTATACCGCTTGTTTCCGTCCCGGTCTTCCCATTCACGGGTCTGGAGTTTTCCCTCGACGAACACCTGCGATCCTTTTTTCAAATACTGGCCGCAAATCTCGGCCAGCTTCCCCCAAGTCACGACGCGGTGCCATTCCGTTCGCTTCTGTCGTTCGCCGTTCCGATCCGTCCACGCCTCGTCCGTGGCGAGGCTGAAGGTGGTCACCTGGCTTCCCTGGTTGGTGTAGCGAACTTCCGGATCTCTTCCCAGTCGGCCGATAAGAATCGCCTTGTTGACACTCATGCCTTGATCTCCTTCCGTTCCCGGTCCCGTGGTTCGCTTCTACTTCCACTCGGAAACAGCCGTCATTATGCTGGGTCTCGACTCTTTTCCTATCGAACGTTGATTATCATGTTCTCTATCTCCCGGCAAGGAATTTCAAGAATTCGGAATCTCCGGGAGGTTGATCCAAAGGGTGCGAGCCGGTCGTCGCCGGAGGCTCAAGCGATTTTGGCGCGCATGGAAGAAACCTTCCGGCAAAGGCTGAACGACGATTCGGATGTGAAAGGCGCTTTTGATGGAATACGACATCCTCTCGGACGTGTGACGATTCATACATCCGACGGAGCGTTCGCCCGAGACGATGCAACCCGGTTGCGCCGGACGTTGGGAAAGTTCGACCGGGTTTTTCGAGTGTTTGGTAGCAAGGTGCATTGATATGAGAATAGAGAATACAATTGTGCATGGGATAAAGGAGGACCAGTTGTATACTTTGTATGGGTATATGCAAACGATATGATCTTCCATCCATGGTCAAGGACGATTATGAGGGTATTTCTGCACGGTTTTCGCTTGGGCAGGCCGGACTCACAGGCGGTGGAGGCGGCCCGCTCTGACAAGATGCCCGATGTACAATTCAAACGGGCTGTTTGTGTAAAAAACACAAGGTGGACGGCTTCGTTCATTTCCTATGGAACCAACGATCATAGGGCGTTGTCAACACTGGTTCGAATCACTCTGGGATCAGTGTGGGCATAGTCGTGACAATTTAATGATGAATGGATAATTAATTGTTGACAATGGATGAACACCATTCTATACTAAAATCATTGCGGAAAGGGTACGAGTTCGGCTGACAGGAAACACCAGGTAACTGGAAAGACGGACTGTAGAGAACAGGACGTGCTGTTGGCACCGCCACGAAAGTCGTATCACAAAGTCTGGGCCGGTCCCTTAAAAGACCGAATCGACGAGGAGATGCGGATCCTCCTTCCGCCCTCTTTCCATCCTCAAAAGAATCCGACAGTATGGCGAAGAGCGATTATACACGACGAGAATTCCTTGCGGTAAGCGCCGCGGTTGTAGCAACAGGGCTAGTCGGCGCTTCCTGCGGTGGCGGAGGAGGAGATTCCCAGCCCACCTCCCCCGAGACGCAGCCTGAAACCGTCTTTCGGTTGTCCCTCAGGGGCAGGCGAGCGTCCAAGGCCTCGCTGAAGCACAACGCCAATAAGCTGTTCGCCACGGCGCAGGCCGCGGACCAGAATCGGTCGCACCCCGGAGACCGGTCCCGTGTCGTCAGCTTCAAAGTCAATAAGGAAACCTTCAATCGTCTCTTCGACGACGGCAAAAGATCGGTGGTGGATCTTCGCTCGATCTGAGGCCGCTTGACCCGACGCCTTCCTGACTTTCAACGCGCCTTTCCTTTGTGCCCGGATGATGACATCCAAGTCAGAACGTCACGAAAGCCGACGCATAAATAACCACGATACTAAGGCTGTTTTTCCCCCATGGCCGAGCGCCTCCTGATGGGCGGCCCACCTTTGCCATAGTATTTGGCGCCATCCCTCGATGCATGAAACCTCTTGCCTTTCTCACCAAATCCTGTAGTATTTCGAATACATGCCTGAATAACCGGGACGGATGTTTTTTCGGATAAACTTGAGGAGAAGGGATATGCGGCCGTGTTCGCACCAGCATCTTGAACAAGCCTACAAGGACCTTGACTACCTTCAACCGCTCGCTCCGGACGATCATCGGCTGGCCCGTGAACTGATCGACGGCTTCCTGACCCAGTTGGCAACGGAACTGATCCTCCTCAAAGGAGAGGGCCGAAAGATGCTGATCCACGGCCATGTGGGTTGCGGAAAATCGACGCTCCTCAACTGCCTGGAGGTGCGGCCGGACCTGAAAGAGCATTTTCTTATCGTGCCTCTCTTTATCAAGGAGGTATCCAACCCCGATGACATCGAGGCGATCGACATCATGATCGGGGCCATGACAGCCGCTATGGACAAGGCTTTCGCCCGAGGGATTCATTTGGACGAATCCGCCCTTGAAGGAGCGATTGGACTCTACAAGGAGCTGAGGGGGCTTCTAAAGACAGAAATCACCCGAGAGGAGGGTCGCGGAGGCGACATAAAGGCGGACGCCGGGATATCCCTCCCGTCCATGCTCCAATGGCTCAAGGCCGGGTTTCAAGCCAACTATCGTGTCAGCTTCGAGAACAGAAAAAAGGTTCGCGAGACCTTTGAACCAAAGATGGGCCAACTCATCGAACGAATCAATGAAACCATGACGGCCATTGAAACCCGGATCGGTCATGACGTACGCTTACTGTTCCTGGTCCATGACACGGATAAACCCCGAATCGATAAAGCCCTTCACCTCTTTGAAGACCAGGGATACCACCTGAGCCGGCTCAATGCCATGGCCCTTTTCGTAGTGGATAAGGCCGTCGCCTGTTCGGGCCGCTTTTCCGCCATTACCACGCGATTGGGCGCAGCCAGGCCCTTTCCTGCGTTCAAGCTCGTTGAACCGAATGGCAATTTCTCGGAGGCAACGAAGAGAAACCGCGAGCTGCTGACGGCGTTGATCAGGCGCAGGTTGCCGGAGCCATGCATTACGAAGGAAGCACTGGGCCGGGTCGTGGAACTGGGCAGCGGGCATTTCCGGGAAACCCTGCGCATCGCCCGCGAATCCGTGTTCAAAGCACTGCTGCGGGAAAGCTCCACCAGGGTGGAAGTCTCCGATGTGGACTATGCCGCCATCGAACGGGCCAACGAATTCAATCCCACACAGCAGCAGTGGGACGTCCTTAAGGAAGTGCTTCAGAATCCTTACTGGCGTCCGGCCGAGGCAAAAGACACCTACGACAGCCCCGACTCCCCGGTGCTGCAACTCCTCAACGGTGTTGCCCTGATGGAATATACCAACGCGGAGGACAAGTGGCTGAGACCTCACAGCGTGCTGATCGAGCGGATCACGAGAAGGAAATAGAGCTTTCACTTCGGACGATCCGTCGGCTCGATGAACTGGCGAAACGGCTGGAGCTCAGCGGCAACCGAGGCGGCATTTTCCTCGTTTCCCTTCCATCCTTGACCTATGCCGAGGATTTCTGGCGCGAAATCACCAATAGACTGAGCCCGGCCTGGCGCTCATTGTTGACTGACCTAGCCGCCGGTCCCGATGTGTTGAGCGGATTGCCGTGGCCGGAGTCCGAAAAGATCGAAGGACCGCGCCTCGTAGGAATCCTCCCGCCACCGCCCCGCGAAGAGGACCTCCGGCAGTCGCTGCTGACGGGACTGAACGTGAGGCGGGAGGCTGTGTTTGAGAAACGAATCTGTCTGATCCTCTTTCTCGACCCCGAGCTGGAGAGAGACCTTGGTGTTCGGGCCAAGGACTTCCACTCGATGCGAAGCGCACTCCTGCGCATGGAGATAAATCCGGAAGCCATAGACCGATCTCGTCCTTCCGCCGTGGAGCGCTTGAAGAAAGAGGTGTCGCGTCTGCAGCAGGAGGTGGAGAGCGCCAAGCGACACGGATCGAAGGAATTAGCGTCGGAGTTGATGTCGGCTCTTGGTGACAAACTCGTTTTGATCGGTGACCTCGATCAGGCCCTCGGCACCTACAATGACGCCCTCCGGGTCAGTAGGGAGATCGGCGACCGCAAGGGCGAAGCGGACGTACTAAACGATATTTCACAAGTTTGTAAAGTTAGGGGCGAATACGACTCGGCCCTGAGTTACCTTGAGGAGTCTTTGTCCATCCGAAAGAAGATTGGTGACCGCGAAGGCGAAGGGACCATCCTGAACAATATTTCTCAAATCTACAAAGTCCACGGCGAATACGACACGGCCCTGGATTACCTCCGACAATCTCTGGCCATTAGTAGGGAGATCGGCGACCGACAAGGCGAGGGCGCCACCCTGAACAATATTTCCCAAGTCTATGATGCGAGAGGCGAATACGACACGGCCGTGGAGTATCTCGAACAAGCTTTAGCCATACAACGGGCCATCGGCGACCGCAAGGGCGAAGGGACCACCCTGAACAATATGGCTACCACCTTCTTGTCGAGAGGCGAATACGACACGGCCCTGGATTACCTCCGACAATCTCTGACCATCAGTAGGGAGATCGGCGACCGACAAGGCGAGGGCGTCACCCTGAACAATATGGCTACCACCCTCTTGGCGAGAGGCGAATACGACACGGCCCAGGATTACCTCCGACAATCTCTGGCCATTAGAAGGGAGATCGGCGACCGCTCCGCCACGGAACCGCGTCAGCCGTAGTACTTTGAAAGAGGGTTTGCCCGGCCCCATCAAAGCCGGGTTTCAAGAGTTTCCCCCCGGCGAATGCGCTCTCACCAACAGAAGGAGTCCCGCACCATGAAACGTCTGCTGCAAATCATCCTGGTTCTCGCTATTGCATCGGTGATCGCCTGCGCGGCCGGCCGCCACATCAGACATGGAAACGAGCAGTTTGCGGCGAAAGATTATGAGGCGGCGGTAAAGGAGTATGAACAGGCCCTGGCGATAGAGTCCGAGCTTGCGAATGACGACGTGTTCCAGGAGCGGCTCAGGAAGGCCCGCGTCGAAGTTCTCTATAAGGAGGGAAAGGATCTAGGAAAGCGGCTACAATGGGATGAAGCCATCAGGCGGTACACCCGGTGTCTCGAACTGGACCGGAGTCATGCGCAGGCAAAGGAAGCACTCGCCGAGGCGCGTAAAGAATCTTCGAAAGTACACCTGCAGGCTGGGCTGAGCCTGGCGAGCAACGGGAAGCTCTATGAGGCCGTCGATGAATTGACCCTGTCGGTCGAGCTGGATCCTGACAATAGAGCCGCCCAGGACGCGTTGGACATCGCTCTGAAGGCAAAGGAGGAAAACGAGCGAAAAGCCGAAGAGCAATACAGGACGGGTATGTCCCACTTTCAGCAAAAGGACTGGAACAAATCCTTAGAGGAATTTCGAGCGTGCGTAGAAACCAACCCGGGCCATGTGCTTGCCAGATCCAAGGCCAGAGAGGCCCAGGACCGGATCGATTCCGCCAAGGTGTTGTACGACAGGGGGATGGAATTCTTCGGGCGGAAAGATTGGGATCCGGCAACGGATCAATTCGAAGCGGCGATCAGAGTCAGTCCATTTTTTCAGGAGCCCCGAAAGCGAATCGAGGAGGCCGCCGAAAGCAAAAAACAAGCGGAGTTGTTTTCCCTGAACGGAGACGCCTATTTCGAAGAGAAACGCTGGGATGAAGCCATTGGAGTCTACAGAAAGGCCCTGGACGTTGATCCCAACCACGCTCTTTCAAAGAACAGGCTGGCAAAAGCACTGGTCGAGGCGGCCGCGAAACACAGTTCCGACGGCCTGGCCTCTTTGAACGAGGGCGATGCGGGAAGAGCCGTGGCGGAATTCACTTCGGCCCTCGAGTGCGCGCCCGATTTTTCTGTTGCCAGAGAAGGATTAGCCGGCATTTTCTACCGGCAGGGCTCGGATTTCGAAACCGCCGGCAAACCGGGCAATGCGCTGATCGAATTCAGGAAAGCATTGCTCATGGACCCGGACTACGCCAATGCTCGACAAAAAGCAGCCGCCATCGAGCAACTGATAGCCAAGCGCACCGCTTACAAGGTGGCGCTGCTTCCCTTCTCGAACCGCTCGAAAGATTGCGCCGTCGCCGAGAATTTGAGCGATAGACTTCTGGACTCGCTCGTAAGGCGCGGCATGGAGCATATAGAAATTTTGGAAAGACGAACGTTGAATAACATCCTAGAAAAACAGCGTCTGAGTATGAATAATTTGGCGGATCCGGATGGGGCGCTACCCGCCGGCGGAATTCAAGCCGTGGGTGCGATCATCAGGGGGCAGGTCTCTTCCTTCCGGATATATTTCCAGGAATCGATCACCTCAACGTCGCAAAAATATCAATCCGGCGCCAGGCAAGTCAAAAACTACACCTACTACGATGCACAACAGGACGTCTGGGACCTGCAGGACAAGGTGAGTCGCGAAAGGGACTACGTCTCGCGCTACAGGGCTGAATACAATGACGCCCAAAGCAAAGCCTACAGCGCCCAAAAGACATACAATGATTTTAGCCGCTCATTTGACGTGGAGTGGTGCAGGAGTTACGCACATAGCAAAGAGTCTTCAAAATATAGAAACTGTGGTGACGTACTCGCTACATTGGGAACGCTTAAATCGGACATGGACGGCAGCAGGAGAGGCATTGACGATATAAAGAGCCGATTGAGCATGCGAGAAAGACAGTTGGAGGTTTTGGAACGCAAGTTGCGATCCGCTCAAAACAGATTTCTGTACACGGACGCATACATAGACGTGCCGGTATATAGCCTATGGCACTACCGCATTCACCAGGTTACGAAGCTTTGTTCCCTTTCCGTAACCTGCCAAGCCGTTGACGTCCCGACCGGAAGCATTCTGTTTTCAAATACGGCAGGCAGGACCGCGGAAGATGGAGATGATTACGTGGATAACCCTAATCCTTCGGCGGGAGTGCATGGCAACCCGCTGAACCTGAAGTCCGATACGGAATTAACCAACCAGGTCGTCGATGGCGTGGTTGGGGAGATTGCGGATCACATCGCTGTTTCGCTTGAAACCTACGGAGATACGTATTTCAGATTGGGCAACGAGGCTGCCGGAAACGGCCATACCCTAGACGCCGTCGAGCAATACGTGAACTTTCTCTACTGTTGTCCGAAATGCGACCCTTCCCGCAGAACGGAAGCCATGGACTTCATAAAGAAGGCCAGAAGCTATAGTTGTAATGACATCGAGGCGTCGGACTGCGAAGGATATTGGGGCTTCCATACAAAGGATGCAGAATCCCAAAAAGATTCGGCGGAGGAAATGTAACAGGCGATGAGGACGGAAAGTCCCCAGGCCCTCCAATGTCCGAGCTCGGACCATTGAATTTTACCGGATCCCTGTGCGTTGGTGCGGAATGACGCGGCTGAAATCGCGACGCAGTCTCATTCGACGAGACGAAGTGGGAATAACGGTTTCCAGGACCGCCTTGCAGAAGGGAGGGTGAGTGCGCCCCGCCGGCGATTTCAAAAGTTGTAAGTATTGACTGGGGGAAAACTTTTGAAAAAGTTTTCCCCCAGTACCCTCCTTTCAAAACGTTTAAGGCAGGCGCCGCCCTGCGGGAGGCGCCCAGGTGGTAATTGCTCTGTGGGGGAAGTCTCTGACACGGCGCTTTGGGTCGCCTTTTTCGTCCGTGGAGACTGCATCCGCCCTCCCGGGTCTTTCCGGCGTGAGCCGGAATGACCCTTGTTCAAGAGTCTTGGGAGGGGTTTGGTCCCGCCGCGGCGGGATTCTTGAGAAGGGTTCCCCAAGCACCCCCTGAACAGGTACCAAAAGTTTTCCCCCCGTAAATGATTACAATCTCTTGACCCGGTCTCAGCCTCCGACTATGTTCGGAACCGAGTTCATTGTCTGATCGGAGGAGTCGGAGATGCCGTTGGACCGGGAATTCCAGGGGTTTTCACCTCAAGCCGTTGATTTCTATGTCGAACTGACCCGTAACAACAACAAGGGTTGGTTTGAGAGTCACAAGGACACGTTCGAGACGCATGTTTTGGCGCCGGCCCGGGCGTTCGTCGTGGGAATGGGCGAACGTCTGAGGAACATCGCCCCGGGAATCCACGCCGATCCGAGAGTTAACCGCTCGTTGTTCCGGATCCAGCGCGACATCCGATTCAGCCCGGACAAATCGCCCTACAAGACCCATCTGGGCATCTGGATGTGGGAAGGCGAAGGACCCCGGATGGAGCGTCCCGGCTTCTATTTTCATCTCGAGCCGCCGTTCCTCATGCTTGCGGCCGGCATGCGTGAATTTTCGAAGCCGGTTCTGGAAGCCTATCGTTCCGCCGCAGTGGACCGTGAATGGGGCGCGGCCCTGAAAGACGCCATCGAGTCGGTTACTTCGAAGGGCTCGTATATAGTCGGCGAAAGGCATTACAAGAAAGTTCCCAGAGGATTCGATCCCCATCATGCCAATGCGGAATTGCTCCTGCACAACGGCCTTACGGTGCGCACCGAATCCCCCATTCCACCGGAGTTCTATTCGGAAGAGCTTCTGGACTATTGCTTTGTCCGATTTGTCGAAATGAAGCCCGTACACGAATGGCTTTTCCGGCTCCTCGAACGCATGGACGCATAACGCACGCAGCAAGCGGCATTGACCGTAGACGAGAAACCTGTTTGCCGATGGGAATGCCATGATCCGTAAGATCCGAAAACGCCTTACCGATGAGCCCTATCCCTACATCCTGGATTCGAAACCCGGTTTCTTTCTGGGATGGCTGCTCTACAAACTCTTCAGTCGGGTCAAGTATCGTCCGGAAATGCGCGAAAAACTCCGGAAGATCGGCAGAGAGGGCGTTATTGTATATACCATCAAGTATAGGGGCGCCCTCGACTATTTGCTTTACCACTATCGCTTTCTGGGGGATCGGATACCCACCCCAAGGATTGCTTTTGACCTGAACATGTTCCTGTGGTTGCCTTTACGGCGCGCTTTCGGCATCGCCAGGTATTACATCGGGAGTTTCCTGAGAGGTCGGAAACCGGATGATCCCTATACGTCGGGATTTTTTCGGGAAGAGGTCAAGCGGGGGACTACCTCTTTATTGTTCTTGGTGGATGAAAAAGGGTTTTCCAGGCGATTCATGCACTCCATGGAACATCCTATCGTGATGCTCATGGAAATCCAGAAAGAGCTGGACCGCCCGATTTTCCTCGTTCCGCTCACTTACGTATATGAACTCAAACCGGAAAAGCAGAAGCTCTCTCTCCTGGACCTTTTTTTCGGCAGCAAGGACAATCCCGGAACCCTTCGCAAGGTCGTCCTGTTTTTCCGATACTTCCGTCGAGCCTTTATTGACGTGGGGCCGTTTGTAAACCTCCGGGAGCATCTGCCTCGGGACTGGAGCCCGGAGACGGTTCGCGAGGCCGGCCGCGACCTGTGCGACAAACTGCTCGATCACATCGATCGGCAGAGGAGAGTGGTACTGGGACCTCAGCTCAAGACCCGCCAGCAGTTTCGCGAACTGGTGCTGGACGATTCGGAAATGAGACAGGACTTGGAAATTGCGGCGGCCGAACAAAGCAAATCCGTCAAGAACATCCACAAACAGGCTGCAGCCTATTTTGACGAAATCGCAGCCAACTACAACGCCGTATATGTACACCTGTGGGATTACGTGCTGACGTTCATTTTCGAACGTATCTTCGACGGCGTCGAGGTGGACACGGAAGGCCTTTCCAAGGTGCGTGAAGCGGCCCGCCGCGGCACCATGATCTATGTACCGTGCCACCGCAGCCACATCGATTACCTGGTGCTCAACTACATCTTGTTCAAACATCAATTGCACACTCCTCGAATCGCAGCGGGAAAGAATCTTTCCTTCTGGCCCATGGGCTACATCTTTCGCAATTCAGGCGCGTTCTTTCTGAGACGGACCTTTCGCAACATGCCTTTGTACGAAAAGGTGTTCACCAAGTATGTGCAGACGCTGATCGAATACCAATACCCCCTCGAATTCTTCATAGAAGGTGGCCGGAGCCGCAGCGGGAAGATGATCATGCCGAAATTCGGACTCCTTTCCATAGCACTGGACAGCCTTGCGAAAGAGCGGTGCGAAGATCTGATGTTCGTGCCGGCTCACATCGGGTATGACCAGATTATGGAAGAACAGTACTATGTCAAAGAGTTGGGAGGCACGGAAAAGAAGAAGGAGAGTCTGCTCCAGGTTATCAAGGCCCGCAAATTTCTGCGGAAAAGATACGGGACCGTGTACATCCGATTCGCCGAACCCATTTCGGCAAGAAATTATTTCTCGCAACAATCTCCGGAAGTCTTTGAAGATCCTGACTTGAAGCGGGAAGCTTACCGCCGATTCTCCTTTCACCTGATCCACTCGATCAACAACGTAACCACCGTGACGCCCCTCTCGTTGGTGGTCACTGTCATATTGGCTATCCCGTACCGCGGGTTCTCCTGTGTCGAGATTTCCGAGATCGCGCGTATGTACGTGGATTATCTGTCGCATATCGGCGCCCCGCTTCAGGAAAGCGTCCTCGATCCGGCCAAATGTGTTCGAACGGTTCTTTCGATGCTCGAGGAACGAGGCAAGATAAATTACCTCGAGGGAGAAGATCCGGGGGACGAGGAGTTCTACCTGATCGATGACGATAAACGCATTTCGTTGGAATACTACAAGAACAACGCGATACATCACTTCGTTCCCGCTGCCTTTCTTTCTCTCTCGTTGCTGTCCAAGGAATCTCTGACCGCGTCGAAGGCGGAACTGGACGCGGATGTGGCGTTTTTGGGAGAGACACTTCAATTCGAATTCATCCTGGACAAGAAAGGTCTCTCTCCCGACGCCATGGAGGATCTTGCCCATTTCTTCGAAAGCCGCGGGTTTGTGGAATTTAAGGACGGCGGGCTTTCGGTTACCCCCAAGGGACTGAGAAAACTGCCTCTGTTTTCGGACCTCGTGTGTAACGTTTTGGAATCGCTTTGGATCGCCCTTGGCGCCCTTTGGACATTCAAGGGATCGTCGTTCACCAAAAAGGACATCCTCGCCAGGATGAAATCCAAAGGCACCCGTTTTCTTAAACGGGGAGGGATACAACACGCCAGCGCCCTGTCCGCACTGGCTTTCGAGAATGCTCTGAAATTGTTCGAACACTGGGGCATCCTTGAAGTGGATCGGTCTTTCGGGGAAGACGTCTTGACGGTGACCGGCGAGCGAGGCGAATGGCAGGAAACGGAGAAGCGTGTCAAGGATTTTTGTCATGCGCGCTCCCTGATGCGCGGAGCGTAATCATTCAGGGGATTTCCCGGGAAACCCTATTGAAAAAGGTACCCCCACACCCCTTCTAAACCTATTTGGCGGGGTTGCGCCGCCTTCGCGTCGCAACGAGTGTTATGGATCCCCGAAGTCGCCGGAGTTCAACAGGAGCTGATGTATGTCCCGGAGCCTTGCGTATACTTCCGTGGTTTTCGCCGGCGGCGGCAACCGCTGCATCTGGCAGGCGGGATTCTGGGAAGTCGTTGCTCCGGCCCTTCAACTCGAACCCAAGGTCGTAGCCGGGGCCAGCGCCGGAGCACATACAGCCTGCGTGATATTCGCCGGCCGCTCCGAATTCAGCAAAGCGTATCTCAATCAGATCACGACGGACAATCGTTCGAACTTCCGGTTTTCTAATCTGACGAAGGGAAAACGGCCTTTCCCTCACTACGATATGTATCGCCGGTCCATTCTGACCATCTTCGACGAGGAGGCTTTCAGCAGGCTGAAAAGAGGACCCGAAATACGGGTGCTCCTGGCATGCCCGCCTCGTTGGGCCGGCAGCCTTGGAGGGGTCATGCTCGGTTTTCTCAGTTACGCTTTCGAGAAGCGGATCACCGCTCCTTTACATCCGAAGCTCCCCGCCGCCCTGGGATTTCGGCCTGAAATCGTTCCGGTGAGCACATGCCGCAATCCGGAAGAACTCGCCGATCTCATCCTGGCTTCGTCGTGTACGCCCCCTGTATTGCCGCCGATGCGAAGGAACGGTCGGCCGGTTCTCGACGGAGGGCTTGTGGACAACGTTCCGGTCGTGGCCATAAACCCATGGGAATTGCCGACATTGGTTCTACTGACCAGACGTTATGCTCCAGCCAAGTTACACGGATATCACGGACGAACCTACGTGCAACCCTCAGAACCCGTACCCGTTTCCAAATGGGATTACACCGATCCCGAAGGATTGGAAATCACCTACGACCTGGGCCGGAGGGACGGCGAACGTTTCCTTATCGATCCCCGGTATTCCTATCGATAGTATGCTGCACGGAAACGCGCTACCGGAGTTCTCGATCCGTGCGGGAGCCGCATGGATCCCGCGGAGGCATCAATACCCCATCGAGTCTGGACATTCTTCGGCCCATAGTTATATTTAAATTTTATCCGGTGATTCGGAGGATTTCAACGAGTTTTTGGCATCAAGCGACCGGTAAGGTTCGAGTCGACTCCGGACCGGTATTCATGCTGCAACCATCAGGATCGAGGCTATGTTGGGACTGGAAATGGGTTCAGTGAGGTCTCTGTTGACCTTGTTCGGTTATGGTCTGTTTCTTGGTTTTGAACTTCTAATTCCATACCGAAAACCCTCAGTGTCCAAAACCGGACGCTGGGTGAACAATCTGACGTTAACGCTTCTCAACAGTGTCGTGATGTACCTCCTGTTCGCCGCCCTCATCGTTCACACCGCTCAGTACGTCACCGACAACCGGCTTGGCGTGCTGAACCTGGCGGATATCCCTCGATGGACGAAGATAGTGATTACCGTCCTCATCATGGATTTCGTGATATACGTTTGGCACTTGTTGAACCATGAAGCGCCCTTTTTCTGGCGATTTCACAGAGTGCATCATTCCGACCTGAACATGGACGTATCCACATCCACGAGGTTCCACATCGGGGAATTAGCCATGTCCGCGGTTATCAAGATTTCGTTGATCCTTTTCTTGGGGGCCGAACTGATCGCCGTCATCGTTTTTGAAACTCTGCTCGTGTTCTGCGCGCAGTTCTGTCACAGCAGCCTTAGAGTCCCTCCCCGGCTCGACAGCCTGCTCTGGATACTGTTCGTGCCTCCTTCCATGCATCGGATCCATCACTCGGTCGTTATAAAGGAACGGAACACCAACTACGGCACCATCTTGTCAGTCTGGGACCGCTGGCTCGGCACATTGCGGAAAGACGTCGATCAGGCAGAGATCCGTATCGGAGTCGGCGCGTACAACAATCCCGAGGAAGTTGCATTGGGGCGGCTTTTGATCATGCCGTTTACCAGGTCCGTTTTGTAACCAACCGGACGCACATTTCACTGGAGGTGCATTTCCAAATGCGATTAAGAGACCTGCTCGAGCCCGTACGTACGATCGGACCCCACGAGGCAAAGGCCTACATGCAAGAACACAAAGAGGGAACCTACCTGCTGCTGGACGTGCGCGAAACAGGAGAATACGAGCAGGAACACCTGCCGGGAGCAAAGCTTGTACCGCTTTCCCAATTGTCGGATTCCCTCCATCAGTTGGATCCCGAAAAGCCCACGATCATCTACTGAGCTGTGGGAGGTCGCAGCCGGGTTGCTGCACAGACTCTCACCGGCCAGGGCTTCCGTGAAGTATACAACCTGAAAGGGGGTATCAAAGGCTGGAACGGAGAGAAGGCGCGGGGGGCTGAGGAGTTGGGTATGGATCTCCTGCAAGGTGATTTCTCACCGCAGGGCATCTTTCGGATCGCGGCCACCATGGAGAGGGGTCTACGGAGCTTCTACCTGCTTTTTGCGGAAGCTGCCGGGGATCGGGAACTGATCGGACTCTGTTCGATGCTTGCCGAAATCGAGACCAGGCATCTGGAATCACTGAAGAAGCTGGCCTCCGAAGTCGGCTCCTCCATCGACGTATCGGGCGAGAACGAGACACCCGAGGTATTGGAGGGCGGCTACAACATACGAGCGTTTTTGGAGGAGGTCAAACCTCGGATCGAGACGGTTCCGGATGCTCTGGGGGTTGCCATCATGTTGGAAGCTCAAGCGTTGGACCTGTATATGCGTTTTGCTTATGAAACCGAGAAGGACGGTTCAAAAGAAATCTTGTACTCCATAGCGGAGGAGGAAAAGAGCCATCTCAAGAGCTTGGGGCGGCTTATGGATGAAAAGGTTCGAACATGACGGATAAACTTACGTTGAACATCAGAGGAATGACTTGCGCCGCGTGCGTGCGACGCGTGGAACGCGGACTGCAGGACATGGAAGGCGTTGCCGAGGCTGTCGTGAATTTTGCCACGGAGCAGGCTACGGTCGAATACGATCCAAAGGTATTAGACACGGAAGCGATCAGCCGAAGAGTGCACGACCTGGGATACGACGTGGTGGACACGCCGGATACATCCGGTGACGTTGAGCCCACTACGGTGTCGGTCGGCGGTATGACTTGCGCCGCCTGTGTTCGAAGGGTTGAGCTGGCGTTGAAGGAAATCCCGGGTGTGGAAGACGTGGCCGTGAATCTGGCAACGGCCCGGGCCACTTTGATGCACCGTGCAAACTGGTCCGGAGTTGAAGCAGTAGCAAAAACGATTACCGACACGGGGTACGAGTTTCTGGGCGTGCTGGGAGAAACCCTCGAGGACCCCGTGGAAAAGGCCCGGGCCAAAGAGATCGGTGAACTCAAACGTAAGTTCATTGCCGGCGCGATTTTGAGCGTGATCATCCATGCGGGCTCCATGCAACACTGGTTCCCGTTTCTGAACTCGATCCCCCGTCAAATGATGCTGGTGATCCTCTTCGTGCTCAGCACTCCCGCAGTATTCTGGGTTGGAAGCCGATTCTTCCGGGGCGCTCTGAAAGCCGCCAAGCAAAAAACCACGGACATGAACACGCTGGTGGCCGTGGGGGCGCTTTCCGCCTATGTCTATTCAACCGTGGCCACGTTCTTTCCCGTTCTTTTCTCGAAAGCCGGCATCTTTCCTCATGTGTACTTCGACGGCGCCTCGATGATCGTCACCCTGATCCTCTTAGGACGCCTGCTCGAGGCCAGGGCCAAAGGGAAAACCTCGCGCGCCATCAAGCGTCTCATGGAGCTGAAACCAAGAACTGCCCGGGTCATTCGTGACGGGAAGGAGATGGATCTGCCCATCGAGGCCGTAGTCAAAGGCGACCGGATCGTGGTCCGTCCCGGAGAAAAAATCTCCACGGATGGAACCGTGGTGTCCGGTTCCTCGTCCGTGGACGAATCCATGCTTACGGGTGAAAGTATTCCGGTTTCCAAAAGATCGGGGGACACCGTATTTGCCGCCACTTTGAACAAGAGTGGAACCTTTGTTTTCGAGGCGACCCGGGTCGGAGCCGAGACCGCGCTGGCCCAGATCATCCGCCTGGTCGAGGAGGCTCAGGGATCCAAAGCCCCCATTCAACGGTTGGCGGACAAAGTGGCTTCCGTATTCGTACCGGTGGTGTTCGGTCTTGCCATAATCACCTTTGCTGTCTGGTTTTTGTCCGCTTCCGATTTCACCCTCGCTTTACTCAATTTTGTCTCGGTTCTGATCATCGCGTGTCCGTGCGCCATGGGACTGGCCACGCCCACGGCCGTCATGGTGGGAACCGGTCTGGGGGCGGAAAGCGGTATCCTGATCAAGGGCGGAGAAAGCCTGGAAAAAGCCTACAAATTGACTACCGTGGTTTTCGACAAGACGGGAACATTGACCCGGGGGGAACCCGTCGTGACGGACATAGCCGCCGTTGAAGGGGAAGACCCGCAGAATGTCCTGGCTATAGCAGGGTCGGTGGAAGCCGTGTCGGAACATCCCCTGGGGCAGGCCATTGTCGAGGAAAGCCGCAAGCGCGGAATTCCCACGGTTGCCATTGAGGATTTCGAAGCCATCTCCGGTCTGGGCGCAAAGGCCCTGGTGAACGGCAGATCCGTTCTGTTGGGCAATTTGAAGCTGATGCAGAGCAATGGTGTAGCCTTGAACGGCATGGAGAGCCGGAACCTCTCCTACGCGGACCAAGGGAAAACGTCGGTTTTTGTGGCCCGGGACGGCGAAGTGGTCGGTCTGATCGCCCTGTCCGACGTTCCGAAGGACACCGCGGCGGAAACGGCTTCCATGTTGAAAGACATGGGTCTGAAGATGGCCATGATCACGGGCGACCACCAGAAGACCGCGCTTGCGGTCGGCCGGGCATTGGGCATCGATCACGTTCTGGCCGAGGTCCTGCCCGCGGACAAAGCCGACAAGATTCGTGAACTTCAGGCCCAAGGTGAAATCGTGGCCATGGTCGGCGACGGTATCAACGACGCTCCGGCCCTGTCGGCCGCGGACATAGGTATCGCCATAGGAGCAGGCACCGACGTGGCCATCGAGGCCAGCGACATCACACTCATTCAGAACGATCTCCGCCTTGTTCCCAGGGCCATCGATCTGTCGCACCAGACCATACGTATCATCAGACAGAACCTGTTCTGGGCGTTTTTCTACAACAGTCTCGGCATTCCCATCGCTGCAGGAGCCCTGTACCCGAGGTTCGGCATCCTGTTGAATCCGGTATTCGCCGCAGCGGCCATGGCCATGAGTTCCGTCTGCGTGGTGAGCAATTCGCTCAGGCTGCGAAGGGTGTGGAAAAGAAAACTCGCATCGCACAACTAGGACCTGGTAGACTGTCGATGAAATTCCACGCCGGGGCGTTTTCATTCGGTCGCCGGCCTCGAGTGGGAAGGGCTCGTTTCAATTCCACGTTAAACGAACGGTCGGTATTCCGATGAGGATTTTGATTACCGGAGCCTGCGGTCAACTGGGAACGGACCTCTCTGAAGTCATCGGGAGAAGTGACCAGGTCTGGGCCTTGGGTCGCAACGAATTCGATCTGACAAGACCGGAACAGATCGGGGATGTGCTGGCGTCCATCAAACCCGACGTCGTCGTGAACTGCTCGGCGTACACCAATGTGGACGATTGTCAGAATCGGCCCGCCATTTGCCGGGACATAAACGAGCAGGGAACGGGCCGTCTGGCTCGGAGCGCGGAATCCCTCGGCTGCAGGCTCATTCACATCTCGACCGATTACGTGTTTGACGGCCGGAGAGCCGTTCCCGAGCCTTACACCGAAGACGACGTTCCGTCGCCGATCTCCGTGTATGGGGAGAGCAAGCTCAGGGGGGAGCAACTGGTGCAGGCCTATTGCACCCGATTTGCGATCCTGCGTACAGCCTGGTTGTACGGCATACACGGCCGTAACTTTCTGAAGACCATTTTAAGGCTTGCTCTGCAGCATTCCGAGAATTCCATCAAGGTCGTGGATGACCAACACGGGTCCCCAACCTGGAGCCGCACCCTGGCCCGGCAAATCCGGGCCGTCATCGAAAACGGCGCCGAGGGGGTGTTTCACGCTACGGCCGAGGGGCACTGTACATGGTACGAACTGACACGAGCGTTTCTCGATCGTATGGGTGTCCGCACTCGAGTCGCGCCGTGCACCACGGCCGAGTTTCCCCGACCCGCTCCGCGACCCGCCAATTCCATCCTCGAGAACCGGCGTCTGAAAGCGCTCGATATCCATATGATGAGATCGTGGGAAACGGATCTGGCGGATTTTGTGGAGCGTTATTCCGACCGGCTGCTGAGCGAAGCCCAAGCCGAACTCCAAAGGCAATGAATCACTGAGGAGACATGTGCTATGAAACGGCCGGAGCTGCCTATTTTGCCGGTTTCGTTGCTTATCCTATTCATGTTCTTATCTGTACCCGTATATGAGGCCAGGGGAGAAGTCTACAAGTACCTGGACGATGAAGGCCAGATTCATTTCACCGACGACCTCACCACCATACCCGAGAAGTATTGGGACGAAGTTCAAACCCTAAAGGTTTCTCGGAAGGAGCCGGCCGAGCGGACCCCTGCATCGGCGCCGGAGTTGCCAGGTCCACCTTCCACTGCCGTGGATATAGACGAATTCGGCCACGTGTATCTTCAGGTGGAGGCCCGATATCGTAGCCGATCCGAAACGTTCCGGTTTATGCTCGACACCGGCTCTTCCATGAGTTCACTTACCGCACATGCCGCCGATATGCTGGGAGTCATATACGCAGAAGGTGAAACGTCCACCGTGGTGGCGGATGGGAGGGTTGTTTCGAACGGATGGGTCACGCTCGATAAGATGCAAGTCGGTCCCTTCGTGCTCGAAAACAAACCGGTGCTGATTCATGGCTCCGATCCGCGACAGGAACTCCCGTACGAAGGTCTCTTGGGGCAGGATTTGTTGAGCAAGGTGGAGTATCGGTTGGATCGTGAGAACAAGCAGATCCAATGGTTGAAAACCGACTTTTGACGATTTCAGCTCCGGTTGGAACTTTCCAAAAGGCGGAAGTTCAGTCTACGACCACGGCCAGGAACGCTTCCAAACACTCCGGATCGAATTGCGATCCGGACACTCGCTCTATCTCTGCTATGGCCTCCCCCCGCTCCATAGCCTTGCGGTAGGTTCGATCCGTGGTCATCGCGTCATATGCGTCGGCTAACGCCATGATGCGGGCGCCCAGGCAGATTTCATCACCCTTTAGTCCGTCCGGATAGCCCGTCCCATCGATGCGCTCGTGGTGCTGACGAATGATACCCCTCGCCTCCGTAAGAAAGTCGGCTTCCCGGATCATCTTCTCGCCGATGACGGGGTGCTGACGAATTTGCTCGAACTCCTCGGCTGTCAACCGTCCGGGTTTGGTCAAAACGCTTCCGGGTACGCCGATTTTGCCCACGTCGTGCAACGCCCCTGCGAAACGTAAAATCCTCAGTTCATCCTCGGGTAGTCCCAAATGTTCCGCCACTCGAACGGAAAGCTCCGCCACACGCTCCGAATGGCCGCGCGTATACGGATCCTTGGCCTCGATCGCCATGGCCAGGGCCCGTATGGTTGCCAGGTAACTCTCTTCAAGACGGCGCTCGTACAATTGATTGTTGACGGCTACGGTGGCGGAATCGGCAATGTAGGATAAAATCTCCGCTTCTTTTTCCGTAAACGGCGCTCCGTCTTTTTTTTCGCAAATGTGTATGACACCCAGTCTGGATCGTGCGCCCATAAGCGCGGCCTGCATAAAGGGGGCGTTAACCAGGCCCTCGAAACTTTCTAGAATTTCCGAAGCCTCCTTGGAGCTTCCCTCGTTAATAATCCGGACCCCTCCAGTATGAAAGAGCCCTGAGCACGCTCCGTTGCCCGCCGGAATCCGGAGGTTTTTTACTTCATCAACGGCTATCCCCCGACTTGTTGCTATTTCAAAATGCGTCCCATCTTTATCCAGTAGCATCACGAGGACCCGATTCGACGGTATAAACTCTGAGATCGACTCCAAGATGCTCTCGAGAATCAGATTCATGGAATCCAGGCTGTTCAAGCGGTTGGCCAGGTCGAACATGGACCGGATGATTCGAGTCTGCTCCGCCACCATCTGCTTGAGTTCTTCGTGATACCGCTGTTTCTCTTCCTCGAGGAGCCTGTTGCGTATGAGCACGCGTTTATAATCAATCGCCTTTTCCACCGCCAAAAAAAGCGCGTCGCTATGAACCGGTTTAGTAAGGTAATCGAATGCGCCTCTTTTCATGACCTCAACGGCGGTTTCCAAGTCAATAAAACCGGTCAGCATGATCACAGGGGTGATCGGATCCGATTGACGGAGTTTTCCAATCATTTCAAGTCCATCCATTTCCGGCATCTTGATGTCGCACAGGACCGCGTCAAAGGGCTTTTCCCTCAAGATGTTTAGGGCCTTGGCGCCGTTCTCGGCTTCCGAAGTTTCATAACCCAGACTGCCGAGCCGTAGGTTCAGCACCTTACGGATGCCCGCCTCGTCGTCAACAATCAGTACCCTGCCAGTCATTCCGGTGTTACCTCTATCACGCGCAAATCGCTTCGCGCCTTATCGAGTATGTCTGCGTTTGAATTTGGTTCGAAGGCAGTCTTAAGGATAGTATCCTAAGACTATATTTCTGCATCGGCACACATCGCAAATAGTTTATGAATTATTTTGTAAACAACATGGAAATGAAAGAGACGCGTTGGTTGTGCGCCTTGTTCGACAAGGTAAGCCTCCGAATTAGGGAGTAAAAAAAGGTTTTCGCACATGTAAGCCCTACTGAAACCTTCCGGGTCTTTTTCGGCAAGGACGCCGGCGCTTCACTTCGTACGAGTTTGGTCAAGGAGGGGTCGCGGACATCCGCATTTCCACTAGACGTTACGAACGGGCATCAGGTTGCAGCGGCATCCGACATGCATTTTTAGCTGGTTCAGCAGGTCGTACTCGTGTCCGTAAAAAACCCGGCCGTCGTGCTTTGCACATTCGGAACACACTTTTTCATCATGAGACGCTTCCCACTTCAAGGCCGGCAGGTTGGAGCGCCCGGCGTCATAGATTACCCTTCTCCACACGGCGCGCTTCTCGATCTCGAGTTGTCGCGCCGCCTCCTTGGTCAAAGCGCCCCCGTAGGGAAGCTCGGAGAACCAGTTCCCGTTCCGAAGGATCAGGTCGTCGATTTCGGTCTCGGCGTTCCTCACGAAGGCCGAAAAAGGGATCGGTGCGTTTTCTCCTTCCTTCGTCTGCGTTCCCGGCCTTTATGGCCAGGCCCGTGCCATCAAAGGCAATGACTTTCTTCACCCGCTGCCTGAGAAGATCCAGAGAGGAGGGTATGTCCGGGTACACGCCTTTGCCGATGGCGACCGTGAAAGGAGGCAACTGTCCCAGGTTTGTAATGACCACGGTATCCTTGCCGCACTTTTTCGCAGCTCTGAGGGTTTCCGACGGCTCGAAACCCACAAGCGCGTCCGCCTCGCCGTCCGAAATGATCGTACTCTCGACGTCTCCGAAAAGAACGGCCGATTCCACAACGCCCCCCCTCTGAGCCATACCGTGAATCTCGCTCATCCGCACCGGAACGTTGGCGGCAAGAGCCGCTTCCCCCAGCACGCGGGAAGCCAATAGATTACCCTGGCCGCCCACGGCCACTATGATCAATCTGATTGGATCCATTCTAACCTCCTAGGCCGTCTTGACCGGCAATATGGCATTTTCCGGACATATCTGGGCGCATACCGCACAACCGATGCACACGTTCTCGTTTATCTTGACGCGGTCGTCTTCGAGATAGAACGCCGGGCACCCCAGGTCGTTAATGCAGACCCTGTGATTCGCGCACTTGGCCTCCGCCACGTGAAAAGACCGCGTTTTTTTCGCGTCCGGCAGCACTTTGGCGTAGAGAGGGCAGATTTCTCGAGAAATGATGACGGACACCCCTTTAAACTCGACGGCTTCCTTGACGGCTTCCTGAGTCTTCTTGAGTTTCAACGGTTCGACTACGGTTACGTGTTTTACGCCAAGGCCTCGGACCACGGTTTCAATATCCACGGTGGAGTACCCTTCGAAACCGAGCGGCCTCAAATCCACTCCGGGGTGGGGTTGGTGACCGGTCATGGCGGTTGTGCCGTTATCCAGTATGACCAGGGTAAAATTGTGGTTGTGGTGCACCGCGCTCACCAGACCGGGTAATCCCGAATGAAAAAACGTCGAGTCTCCGATGAAAGCCACCACCTTTCTCCCCGTGGCTCGGGCAAAGCCCGCCGCCGTGCCTACGCTGGATCCCATGCAGATGAGGAAATCGGCCATGGAGAGCGGGGGAAGGAGGCCCAATGTGTAGCATCCGATGTCCGTGGGATAGATGGCGTCGTCTCCCAGGACTTTTCGGACGGAGTAGAAAGTGGCCCGGTGGGGGCATCCCGCGCAAAGGTTCGGCGGCCGCTGGGGAATTTCGGGCAAACCGGCGGCGCTGATGGATTCGGACATGGGTTCGCTCAGACCGAAGAAACGAGCCACATTCCGACGCACGAGAGCCGGATCGAACTCAAACAGGCGGGAAAACAGTTCGTCGCCTTTGCCCCGGATCGAAATCGTGCAGCCGGCTTCTTGAGCCGCGGCTTTGACACTTTCCTCCATGTACGGCTCGCCTTCTTCCACCACGAGAACACGCTCGCACCCTTTGAGAAACTCCTGGACCAGGCCGTTGGGAAAAGGATGGGAAAACCCGACGCGCAATACTTTCGTTCTTTCTGAAATACCCAGTTCCTTCACCGCGTCTTGTACATAGTTATAACTGACACCGTTGCACGCAATGCCCCACTTGCCGTCCCCCGAAATCCGGTTCCATGGTGACCTGTTGGCGGTCGCCAATGCCTTGTCGTAGTTCTGCAAAAGCAGCTTATGGAGGTTTCTGGAAACCGCGGGCACGGTAACATAGCGAAACGGGTTCTTTTCAAAGTCGCCCCGGGTTTCCCGTCGGCGAATATTGCCCAGTTCCACGACAAACGACGAATGATTGATCCGCGTCGTGGTGCGCAGTATGACCGGCTCCTTCAGTTCTTCCGACAGATCGAAAGCGTACTTCACCATCTCCTTGGCTTCATCGCCCGTGGAAGGCTCGAGGATGGGCAGTCCGGAGAGCTTTCCGTAGTAGCGGTTGTCCTGTTCGTTCTGGCTGGAAAACATGAAGGGATCATCCGCGCAGACGATCACGAGACCCCCTCGAACTCCTACATAGGCGAGAGTCATCAGCGCATCGGCCGCTACGTTCATGCCCACATGTTTCATGACGGCCATGGAGCGAAGGCCGCAGACCGCCGCGCCCGCGGCGATTTCCAAGGCTACTTTTTCGTTGGTGGAATACTCGAAGTACAGATCCGTTTCGTGGGAAATCCGAAACAGATATTCGCTGATCTCGGAAGAAGGCGTGCCCGGATACGTTGCTCCGAAGGCCACGCCGGCTTCTATAGCTCCCCGGGCAATAGCCTCGTTGCCCAACATGAGCATCTTCTCCCCTGGAGAATCGGTCAAAAGCTTGTGCATACACTACCTCTCTTTGGCTGACCATTCCATGGTCCACACTCGGCCGCAAGCCCCTCCATGAGGGCGCCTCGAGCCCCTTTCATAAATCAAATCCGATGGGTCGCCCTCCCGGGGCATCATCGCTTGACAGGATCTACCTCTCGTCGATCACGCGTTTGGCTTTCCCCTCGCTCCGGGGGATGCTGTTCATCGGAACAATGGATATGGGCACCGTGATGCCAATGACTTGAAGTATTCGATCCGATATCAAGTCCGCTAATTTTTGCACGGATTCCTTGCCCGCTTCATAAACGACCCGTTTGGCTTCGGCTTCAACCAGCATGACGTCCAGGTAGCCCTTTTTCCGCACCCGAATCTGATAGTGGGGCTCCATGTCCTTGAACTCCATGATCACGCTCTCCACCTGGGAAGGGAATACATTGACCCCGCTGATGATGAGCATGTCGTCATCCCGGCCGGTTATTTTGTCCATGGTGATCAGGGTCCGACCGCAGTCGCATTTCGTACGAACCAGCCTGGTAATGTCTTTCGTCCGGTACCGTATCAGGGGCATGGCGCGTCTCTGGAGAGCCGTGAAAACCAGCTCGCCGGTTTCGCCCATCGGCAGCGGCTGGAGCGTTTCGGGGTCGATGACCTCCGGATAACAATGATCTTCGTTGATATGCAGGTTGCGGGCTTCGCATGAAAAGGCGACGCCGGGGCCCATCATTTCGGTCAACCCGTACGCTTCATGCGCAATGATTCCCATGCGTTTTTCGATTTCGTCGCGCATTTTCGGTGTCCAGGGTTCCGCGCCGAAACAACCCACTCGGAGCGGCAACGATTTCATGTCGACGCCCATCTTTTCCGCTTTCTCCGCAATAGTCAGCGCGTATGTCGGCGTAGAGAACAGCACGTTGCTCCCGAAATCCTGCATAATCACAATCTGTCGTTCCGTCAGACCGCTCGAAGTCGGAACAATCGCGCACCCGATTAATTCCGCGCCCAAATGAAACCCGAGCCCCCCGGTGAAAAGCCCATAGCCGTAAGCATTCTGGCACAGGTCATCTTCTCGGACGCCATGCGAATACAGTGTGCGCGCCATGCAGTTGGCCCACTGATTACGGTCTTCCCGACTGTACGGCCCTGTAATGGGTTTTCCGGTCGTTCCCGAAGAAGCGTGGATACGGACGAGATCCTTCATGGGTAGGGCGCATAGCCCAAACGGATAATTATCTCTCAAGTCATTCTTGATCGAAAAAGGAAATCGGGCAAGATCCTCGAGCTTTCCCACCGACGTGGGCTTCAATCCCGCATGATCAAAGGTTTTTCTGTAGAACGGCACCTTTTCGTAAACCCAGGCCAGCGTCTCTTTGAGCTTCGCCAGTTGAAACTTGGCCATTTCCTCGTAAGGCATGGTTTCGAACTTTTCATCCCAGAACTTGGACATGTCTAACCTCCTTGGAATGCGGGTGTTGTCTCTCCGGGTGACCCCAAGCAGTCCGCGTGGCTTTGCGGCGCACCTGCGCGTTCTCTAAAAATGCGGGCCGCGCGCAGGTCAAGACCCGTGGTTATCCTGTGCCGGCGAACAATATAGCCATATAATAGCCATAAATTAGCTATTTTTGAACCTACCGTAAGCCTAACCGCTTGTCAACGTTTATACTGTCAATTTACGCGCCGGCCAACATCTTTTCTAAACATGCAATGGTCGCTCCCGTATGTCGAAGAGTCACTTCGGAGCAGGCGAATGAGGTTGTGTCGCAATCTCGGAAACGTCATTCCGGACGAACGCAGTGAGATCCGGAATCCAGAAAAATTCAATTGGTCCAGTCGATTCCGGATTCCGCCCAGCTCCCCGTTGTACGGGGCTTGGCCGGGATGACGAATTTTGGCGCAGCATCGAGTGCCGGAGCCGTTTTCATATCGTTTTCACGGCGTCCGTCATTACAGCCAGCACCGGAAATCCCCCGTGATCCAGGAGAACCGTGCTGCGCGGGTTCAGATGGAGGGCCTGCGCGGCCCTCCATCCGGGGACGAGTATCAGCACACGCCATCCGCCATAATCGGCCCGGATCTTTCTCCCGATTTCCCTGTACAGTTTCGCCGGATCCGACCCCGTGGACACACGCTTACCATAAGGCGGATTTATCGCCAACACGCCGGAATCAAATGGAGCCTTGGTTTGAAAAAAATCGGCCGTCTCGAACGCAACCCGGTGTTCAATTCCGGTGCGCCGGAAGTTTTCCTCCGCCGCTCGAATGGCGTCAGGATCGCGATCCCGACCGAGTAACCGAAGCGGAGGCGCGTTCCGTTCGGATTTTGCCGCCTCTCTCAGCAGGTATTCCCACGATTTCGGGCGAAAACAGGGCCAACGCGTAAACGCAAAATCCCGACGGAGTCCGGGGGCCCGGTTGTGTCCCATGAGGGCCGCCTCGATGGGGAACGCTCCCGAACCGCACATGGGGTCCAACAGAGGCTCTTCACGGCGCCAACCCATCAGCAACAGTAAGCCGGCCGCCATGGTTTCACGAATCGGCGCATGATGGACATCCTTACGATACCCCCTGAAATGCAAAGGCGGTCCGGACATGTCCAGACTCAACAGGCACTGGTTCCCCTCCATCCTCACGTATACTTCCTGCACTTCGGGAAGCCGTTCGGAAGGGCCTTCAGGTTCCACGAGCATCGGTCTTTTCAGTCCTAGCTCGTTGAAGCGGGCTTGAATCCCGTCCAGGATCGCCTTCTCCACTCTTTCCGTGTGGCCGGCGCGGGAATATCGAACCACGGTTCTGAACGACAGCAGGGCGCCCGGCGCCAGGAGTGTTTCCCAGTACATCTTTCGGCTTTTCGAAAAAATCTCCTCGTACGCTCCGGCTCGAAAGCGGTCCACCCGCATAAGTACGCGACCGGCCGATCTAAGCCATAGATTCGCCGAATAGCCTGCTTCGAGCCGGCCGGCAAACGCCACTCCACCGCGTATGACGGTCAGAACTTTGGAATCCAGAGCGGACAGCTCCGCGCGGCAGGCGGCCTCGAGACCCGGCGCGCATACGGCCAGGAAGTCGTGGTCTCGACTCCAAACATGGCGTTTCGCCCTCCGCTCGATGGATAATTCGGTCATCTCGTTGTTCACGGGGGAAACCTTCCGCAGCCCCGTACTCCCTTTCAGAACTCTTGTAACCGGCGCCGACCGGCGGAAGACGCCTACCCCGATTCGTAGCGGCAGGGCATGCCGTGCCTCCATACCTCAATCTCGGTTGGCGGTAGCCTCTCAGACGGTCGCGGGAGGTCCGGAAACCGCTTCCAAACCACCTGTCTTCCGGCTTGATTTCCGTACCGTCGCTCCGGCGATCCGAACGTTAGCCGGTTTCCTCGGACGTCGAATGGTTCTCGGGAATCCACATCTTCACCGCGGGCAGAAAAGCGTACGCCGGAAACGCCAGCAAAAAAGTAAAGGCGAAATAGAGGCCGTATCCCATTTCCGTGGTGGCCCAGCCGCTCAATGCGCCCGAAAGAGATCTTGCCAGGCCGAATAACGCGCTTAATAGCGCGTATTGAGTGGCGGCCATCTCCTTACGGCAAATGCTCATCAGGAACGCCAGGAACGAGGCGGTACCGAGACCCCCGCAAAATGATTCTATGAGAGAAGCGGCGTACACGCCCCAATGCCCTGTAAACGGCATTTGGGCCACAACCGCATACCCCAAATTGCTCACAGCCTGCCAGAGCCCAAGGACCCAAAGACCCCGGAAAATTCCCTTCCGGGTCGTGTACACGCCTCCTGCCAGCGCCCCCAGAACCGCGGCCACAATGCCGAACGTTCCAGTGATCAAGCCGATCTCCGTACTTGACAGCCCCCTGTCCACCCAGAAAGGCCGGACCATGGGTCCCATGGCCATATCGCCCAGTTTGAAGCAGAGCACGAAGGCGAGCACGGCCAATGCCTTGGGCCGCGTAAGGAAATCCTTGAACGGCTTCTTGACCGCCTCTGTGATGGTTGACGCGGGGACGTCTCCCACGTAAGGCATTCTGAGCACGCATACGGCGCACAAAACCATGATCGCCGCGGAACCGGCAAACACCCAATTCCATCCGATCCATCCCCCCAACGCAACCATGGCTCCACCGGACAAAATGAGGGCCGCGCGATAGGACGACACCCGGACTCCGTTGGCGGCGCCCATCTCTCTTATGGAAAGCAGCCGAATCGTGTAGGCGTCCACTGCGATGTCCTGAGTGGCCGAAAACGCGGCCAGCATCATGATGCATGCCCACAACAGGAAGGACGGTTCCGACGATTTCACTAACGCGAGGCTTACCATCAGACCGGCGATCCCGAGTTCAGCCACCCAGATCCAGTTACGAACGCGTCCCCAATAGTCCACGAGCGGGGCCCACAAAAACTTCAAGGACCAGGGCAATGTGGCCAGACTCAACAATCCGATGTCTTTGAGCGATACGCCCGAGAACCGGAAATACACGGGCAGGATATCCATGACCGTGCCGAAAGGAAATCCCTCCGCAAAATACAATACTCCCACGAGCACGAGTTTAAAGCGCGAGGTCACGACTTGGGTCCTTTCAAGTGCGCCCGGCCTCCGCTCAGGAATCGTCTCAGATCATCACGCGTATTGATATTGAAGAAGGATTCCAGCGCCGGATCCGCTTCCTCCACCTCCTTGCGATCCACATAGCGAACCCGGACCTCGGGAAAAAAGCGAATGACCTGGCGAAATCCGCTCGTAATCACGGATTCGACGGCCTTCAGGCACCGCTTCGAATATACGGCATGGAGCGCTTCGAGCCAGCCATCGATTCGAGGCACCACCACGTCATATTCGTGACGTAAACCCACCAGGAGGCGAACCAATCGGGGATTCAATTCCGGCATGTCGCAAGCCACCACAAAGGCGTACGGCTCTTGAATGGTCTTCAAGGCCGTGTGAATTCCTCCAAGGGGCCCGAGGCCTTTTACCATATCCTCGACCGCGGGCAGACCCAGGAACGAAAAGACGTGTGGTTCATTGGTCACGATGAGACAGCTGTCAAACAACGTATCCAACGTCCGAACGACCCGTTCGATCAGTGTTTCACCCTTGACCACGGCCAGAGCCTTGTTCTCGCCGAACCGGCTGCTCCGCCCGCCGGCGAGGATCACGCCGGCGACATCGTGGTGCTTCTCATTCGGAATGCGTTCCTCGTTCGGCATTACCACCACCGGTATCATCGTTTAGAGTCAAGAGCACGAATACCACCTTCCGCAAAAGCTCATTCCGTGCCGCTTCCCATTCTTCCGGAAAGGATCCGGGTAGGCCGGCCACAAAGACACGCCTTTCTTCAGCTATCCGCCGGCTCCGTTGTGCGAATGCATTGCGTCAACACCAGAGACACCAGACTCAGCACTGCGCCGCCAATGAACGGAATCCTGTAATCCACCATCCAAAGAGCCCCGCCCACGGCGGGGATGACCACCGCAGCCACGTGATTGATCGTGAAACCGACAGCCATGGTTGGGGCCACGTCCCTTGGATCTCCGATCTTCTGAAAGTACGACCGGATGGCGATGGCAAAATTGAACAGGACGAAATCGAGGACGTACATAACGGCCGCCACAACCCTGCTTTCGGTATATGCATAAGTCAGAAAAATGCCGATCAGGCCGGCGTACTCGAGGGACAGCACTTTTCGTTCGCCGAAACGATTGATGGCCTTCCCGATCAGCGGGCTCGCAAAGTAATTGATTACATTGTTGATAATGAATAGAACGGTCACTTCCTGCACCGTAAAGTTGAATTTCTTGACCAGCAGGAAGACCCCAAAGGCGATAAAAACCTGTCTACGGGCTCCCCCCAAGAACGTCAGCGAATAGAAAAGCCAGTAGTCGCGTCGGAAAACCATTTTTTTGCGCTGGGGAGGGAGCGACCGGTCCGCAGGATCCTGACAGAGGCAAAACATCCCGCCCAGCAAGATAACGCCACCCAAAACCATATACATTTCGCCGTAATCCAGCCAGTTGGCCAACACCAGGATCACCAGGCCGACACCGATGTTGGCCGCGGATGCGATGCCACGTAACTTCCCGAATATTATAGGAGATTTCGCTACGCTGAAATACTGGAGCGTCAAAGACTGATTCACGGTCTCGTAGTAATGAAATCCAAAGGACATGATGAGCGTAGTGACCACGAGGCCGAAATAGCTTGGAAGCAATCCCGTCGACGCAACTCCCAAGCCCAGAATGAGAACCGAGAGCGCCGCAAGCCTGTGTTCCTTGACCAGCAGCAGCAGATAAACTACCAGCAGGGAGAGGAAACCCGGTACCTCCCTCAACGACTGGATCATGCCCATCTGCTGACCGTCCAGGTGAACCACGTCCACGGCGAAGTTGTTGATCAGGGTCTGCCACCCCTGCAAGCCTGTAGCTGAAAGGATCGTAAGCACCAGCAGAAAGCGATACATTTCCCCATATTCCGCCGCGCCTTTCGAACCAAATCTCATGGGAGCAGGTCCAACATGTCGATGCATGCGCGATCACGGATCATGAGGGCCGCTCGTCGAGTTTCGGCATATGTCCGGCGCTTCGGGGATGGAGTACATCGGGCAGTTCACCTCCGGAGCGGAAGATCCGCACTCGTTCCACGAACTGCTGCATGGCGTCACGCATAAAGCGATTGCTGAATGTACTAGAATGGGGCGTAATCACCACTCGGGGATGAAATCTCAACGGATTGTCGTCCGGCGTGGGTTCCTCGCGAAGCACATCGAGACCGGCCCAGGCCACGGTTCCCTGATCCAAGCCGCGGATCAAAGCGGCTTCGTCTACCGTCTTGCCCCGGCCAAGGTTGATGAACAGGCAGCCGGGTCCCATGACGGGAAAGAGACGGTCGTCGAAAAAAGCCTCCGTGGCCGGGCTATAAGGAAGTAGGTTCACTACCACCGCCGCACCGGGAAGCACCGTTCCGAGGTCACCGACCGGACACCAGGTGAGACCGTCGACTGCTTCGGAAGGGATGCGCCTTCGAACCCCGATGCACCGAAGACCCAACTCGCGAAATCTACGCACCACATGCAAGCCGATAGAGCCGCATCCCACAATGACCGCTGTGCGGCCTTCCAGGTCCACGGTTTGGTTCACCATCTCGTCTCTCCACCAGCCGTTCTCCTTTTGCCTGCTCCGGCTGTAGAAAAGACCTCTCGAAAACGCCAGGACCAGCGCCACCGCCTGCACGGCCATGGGAATGCCGTGATATCCGGAAGATAGCGTCACTCGTATCCCCGAAGCGGCCAGGGCGGGAGAATCGATGTAATCCGAGCCCGCCGCGGGGGTATGAAGCCATTTCATTCTGGAAGCGTTGGGAATCCATTTGGAAGGGAAAATCCAGCCGCAGTATATTTCCGCCGCTGCAAGAGCCTCGGAAAAGCCCTCCTGCGCATGACTCTTGAAAACGATCTGTTCATCGGGCAGCGCAAGGCGCACGGTTTCCTGTAAATCATCGTTCAGCGCGAAAAAACGGATCGGATGCGCCAGGTTCATCAGTATGGAAGGGAGCATGAGATTCGGCCTCCGGGCGACACGGGCGGACGCTATCACCTGAAGCGAAGTTATTTCGCTTCTCCGAGCACGTCGACGTTTTCGAGTTCGTAAATATACAGCAACACTCCGCAAATGCTGAATATGATCGGACCATAAAGGATCCCGAGAATTCCGAAAACCTGAAGTCCGCCCATTACCGACAGGAAAATGAGCAGTGTCGGGATACCCCCTTTACGCCCTAGAAGTTTGGGTCGCACGATGTTGTCCACCACGGACCCAAGAAGAATGTTCCATATCAGAAAGAAGACGAGCATGCCATATCTGCCTTGAATCGCCAGATAGACGGATATGGGAGTCCAAACCAGGGCCGTGCCCACAATGGGAATCATAGAACTTATACCGCTGACCGCTCCCCAGAAAAAGCCTTGGTAGCCCGCAATTGCGGATGCCACACCAACCACGAGGCCCTGCAGCAGAGCGGTAATGAAGTTCCCGAGCACCGTCGAGCGGCTCACGGTGGCAATGCGCTGGAGCACTTTGTCTTTATTGTCCGCGGACATGGGGATGCTGTGAAGACCCCGGTCCAGCATGCTCCGGCCCTCTTTGAAAAGGAAGAACATGATGAACACCATCAGAAAAAACTGGATCAACAGCGACGTCACATTGCCGATGATGGACGTCAGGTTTCTCAGGAGCACTTCTCCCATGGTTTTCGAGAACTGGACGATGCTTCCCTGAATATCCAGCTTGTCGACGTCCACGTACGGTAGGTATTTCTCGAGAAGCAGCTGCAACTTGCCGAGCACGGCCAAGTGCGAATAATCCCCCAATCCTCCTTCTTTCACCCAGGCGACGATGCCGTTGAAAAGCAAAACGCCCTGTTGAGCCATTGCAACAACCAGCAGCACCAGCGGCACAAGCACTCCCAACACGATAACGATGCACGTACACAGGGAAGCCAGGGAAGGAAATCTATTCTTGAATGTACTCAGGATACGCAGATGGAGGGGATGGAAGAGTATGGTAAGCACGATCGCAATGATCAACGTGTGCAGAAACGGGCTGAGTAATAAATAGGCCAGGTACAGCGCCAGGGTCAACGCCGCGTAGAGAAAATAACGACTCAAATTGGAGGAGGCCTGGGATGGAAACGTGTTCATTTGAGATCCTTTACTGTCTTGAGTCTATTTGGTACCGCATCCCCTCCCGGACGCCGTCACCTCCGGCGAAATTCGTTTACGGCGGAAACGGCGCGTGCTCGATACAACCCACCCCTGGAACATCGTCGGCTCAGCGAAACGCCCTATGCGAACATGGCGGTCAACGCGTCGGCCACGGCCAAACCCCGCCGCGATGACCGATATCCTGTTTCCGTTCGTACCAGAAACCCGTCGTTTGTTAATCGGTTCAGAAGTTGTTCGTCCTTTCCGGCAACAAGCGTTTCCGGACCTGGCTTCAGAGTCTCCGGACGAAGTCCGAAACGCGTGCGAAAACCGAAAAAGAGCCGCTCCAACCGGAGCGCCTCCCGATCCAGGATTTCAGAACCTTCGACAGGGCTTTCTCCGCTCGATAACCGATCCAGATATCGGTTCAGATTCCGATAATTCCAACGGCGGCTGCGCCCGTCGAAAGAATGAGCCGAAGGACCCAACCCCAGATAGGGGACATGGGACCAGTATTTCTCGTTATGTCTCGAGCGAAATTGGGCTTCACGGGCGAAATTGGACACTTCATACTGCTCGTACCCAGCCCTAGCCAATCGTTCCCCGGTCTCCCAGAAAAATGAAAACGCCTCGCTTTCGCCGATGGGCGTGAGTCGCTCTTTTTCCTTCAGTACATGCAGTCTGGTTCCAGGTTCATAGGTCAACTGGTAACAGGATATGTGCTCCGGTTGAAATTCAAGGGCCCTGTCCAGATCTTCTCGCCATTGGTTCAGGTCCTGGCCCGGAACGCCAAAGATCAGATCCAGACCGAGTTGCTTCACACCCGCCTCACGCGCCAGTTTCAGTGCATTGAAACCGGTGATCCCGTCATGCCGGCGTCCGAGGAATTCGAGGAGCGGATTTTGAAAGGACTGCACTCCCACGATGATCCGGTTCACTCCCAGTTCTCCGGAGGCCCGCAGCAAATCGACGGATACATCGCACGGATTCGCTTCCATCGTGATTTCCGAGTCGGAAAGAAACGAAAAGCGTCTAAGGAGACCGGATAGCAGTCGTTCGAGCAGGGGAATGGGCAATAGACTGGCCGTGCCGCCGCCGAGATACAGACTGTCCCACTGAGGCCGGAGATTGGAGTGTGAATCCGCCTCCTGAAGCACGGCCTCGACATATTCGGTCATGCGCCCCAGTTGAGTGGTGGATGCGAAGTCACAGTAAATGCACTTCTTCCTGCAAAAGGGCACATGGACGTACAATCCGGGGAGTTGGGAACAAGGCTCTATGCCGTTTGCTTCGCCCAATTTCAGTCCCGATCGGTCTTGAGGACTGAGACAAACGCGCTCTGGGGGACCACCACCTGCCCGATCATTTTCATCCGCTTTTTCCCGGCCTTCTGTTTTTCGAGCAGCTTGCGTTTCCTCGTTACGTCGCCCCCGTAGCACTTGGCCGTAACGTCTTTGCGGAAAGGGCTGATCGTGGATCGTGCGATGACTTGACCGCCTATGGCCCCCTGGATGGCAACCTTAAACATATGTCGTGGAATTTCCTCTTTCAGTTTGTCGCAGGCCTGCTTGGCCCGGATCCGGGCCCGATCCCGGTGGACGATATGGGTAAGGGCGTCCACGCGCTCTCCATTCACCAGGATGTCCACTTTAACGAGGTCGCTCGATCGGTAGTCCAGAAGCTCATAGTCAAAAGACCCGTAGCCCTGGGTAACGGTCTTGAGTTTGTCGTAAAAATCATAAATCACTTCGGCGAGAGGCAGATCGGCCGTCAATTCGATCCGGCCGGTCACCGGATAGTGGTGGCGCAGATTGACGCCTCGACGTTCCCGGCACAAGGTCATTACCACGCCCATGTATCGTTCCGGCATCAAGATCGTGGCTTTGATAAAGGGCTCGAACGACTCGTCGATGTCCGCCGGATCCGGGTACAGCGCAGGATTGTCTATGGTGATCAGTTCCTTGCTCTTGATTCGGAACTGGTATCGCACGCTTGGAAATGTCATAATCAATGACTGATTGAATTCTCTTTCCAGTCTTTCCTGAACCACCTCCAGATGAAGCAGTCCCAGAAAACCGCACCGGAAGCCCAGTCCCAACGCCACCGACGAGTCTTTCTGATACGTGAAGGCGGCGTCGTTCAACTGATATCTTTCGAGAGCGTCGCTCAGGTCTTGGTATTCGTCCGAAGCCACCGGGTAAAGGGAGGAGAAGACCATGGGCTTGGCCTCCCGAAATCCCGCCAGAGGCTTGTCGCATGGGCGTTCGGCCAGAGTGACGGTATCGCCCGTCCGCGTATCTCCTACGCTCTTAATGCCGGCAATGATGTAACCGACTTCGCCTGCGGTCAGATTCTTTGTAGGTTCCCGGTCGAGTCGAAAAAACCCGACTTCTTCCACGCGATAGTTCTTTTTTGTGCTGAAGAGGCGGATCGTATCACCCGCCTTCACCTCACCTTCCATGATCCGGGCGTGAATGATGGAGCCACGAAACGAGTCGTACTGGGCATCGAAAATCAGGGCCGACAGCGGGTTGTCAGGGTCTCCTTTTGGAGCGGGAATTCGAGACACAATCGCTTCCAGAACAGCCTCGATACCGATGCCTTCCTTGGCCGAACAGAGGATTACCCCGGCGGAATCCAAACCGAGCTCCATTTCGATCTCTTCCATGACCCGATCCGGTTGAGCTGAAGGAAGGTCGATCTTGTTGATGACCGGGATGACGACCAGATCCAACTCCAGCGCAAGATACAAATTCCCCAGTGTTTGCGCTTCCACTCCCTGGGAAGCGTCGACCAACAGCAAGACGCCTTCACATGACGCTAAAGCACGGGACACTTCATAACTGAAGTCCACGTGCCCGGGGGTGTCGATCAGGTTCAATTCATATTGCTTTCCATCTTTGGATTGATACGGCAGCGTTACCGCCTGGCTCTTAATGGTAATGCCGCGTTCACGTTCGATGTCCATACTGTCCAGGATCTGGTCTCGAAACGAGCGATCGTCCACAATTCCGGTGAGCTGAATCATGCGATCGGCCAGGGTGGATTTTCCATGATCTATGTGTGCAATAATACTGAAGTTTCGGATGTACTTCATTATGTATACCAGGATTTCCTTCCAGATGTTGCTCGGATTCTCCGAGCCGTGGACGTCCCGGATCGGAATACGGTTTTATTCCTCTCGATCCCGAAAAAAGGCGCGACGTCCCGAAAACCGTTGACAACCGAGGTCTGATGAAATATCAGACGAGTGTTTAGCAATAGAGGCCTAAGACATAGTCGATAATCAAGCGGGAATCAAGTCATGCCCAACGTGGCGGTCATCGGCACCCAATGGGGTGACGAAGGTAAAGGCAAAATCGTAGATCTGCTGACCGGACATGCCGATCTGATCGTTCGCTTTCAGGGAGGCAACAATGCAGGTCATACCCTTCTGGTTCAAAACGAGAAGTATATTCTTCATCTGGTTCCATCCGGCATTTTGTACCCGGAAAAGCTGTGCCTCATCGGTAACGGCGTAGTCGTGGATCCCTATGTGCTCAGGAACGAGATTTCGGGACTGCGCAAGCGGGGCATCGAGGTGACTCCGTCACGCCTCAGGGTAAGCGCACGGGCGCATATGATCATGCCCTACCACAAGGCCCTGGACCTGGCCCGGGAGGAAGCCCGGGGTCCGGTGAAGATCGGAACCACCGGCCGCGGCATCGGTCCGTGCTATGAGGACAAAGTGGGGCGCCGCGGCATCCGCTTTATCGATTTCATCGATCCACAAGGATTTATGGAACGGTATCTGGCCAACCTTTCCGAAAAGGAAAAGTACTTACGCTACGTTCTGGGATCGGATTTGCCTCTGGAAGCCGAAGGCGAACGGGAAACCCTGATCGAACTGAGTCGTGAGTTGGCGTCGTACGCGTCCAATGTTTCCGTCGAGATTCAGAAAGCCGTGGATTCCGGCTGTAGCGTGCTTTTCGAAGGGGCCCAGGGAACGCAACTCGATATCGATCACGGAACCTATCCATTTGTCACCTCTTCCAACCCGGTGGCCGGTTCGGTCTGCTCGGGCGCCGGTGTAGGCCCCAGGATCCTGGACTGTGTCCTGGGGGTCGTCAAGGCCTACGCCACGCGCGTGGGCGCCGGCGTGTTCCCGACCGAACTGCAAGACGACACCGGAGCGTACCTCCAGGAAAAAGGGGCCGAATTCGGGTCCACAACAGGCCGAAAGCGACGCTGCGGCTGGCAGGACATGGTAGTGCTCCGCGAGGCGGTGCGCCTGAACAGCCTAAGCGGCTTGGCCATCACCAAGCTGGACGTGTTGAGCGGTCTGGACACCATCCGCATCTGCACGGGTTATGAAAACGATGAAGGTTTCCAGAAAGCCATGCCGCCCAGTCTCGAACAGCTCGAGAAGTGCAGGCCCATCTATGAGGATCTTCCCGGCTGGAGCGAGCCCATTGGCGAAACCCGCTCTTTTGCGGAACTACCCCTTAATGCCCGGAATTACCTGCGCCGGATCGAAGAGCTGTCCGGCGTTCCCATAGACCTGATCTCCGTCGGTCCCTCCAGAGAGCAAACCATCACCGAACGGAATCCCTTTGATTGCGGCCATAGGACATAAATCTCCGAGAGTTGGGGGCATCTCAAGTAGCAGATGCCCCGAGCATTTTTCAGAAGGCCGTATATCTGACTTATCGTTTGCCGTTGATACCTATCCGGTGACACTGTTGACGCAGGCGGGCCGCCCGACCGGATTCCTTCCCGTCTCGATCGTAGAGCCCACACCACCATCAACATCTTTCCCTGAAATAGCCGTATTGACCTCGTTCATGGGATTGACGAAACCGGGACGCTCTGCTAAATGGGTACGAAAATAACACAAGGCGGATGCCCATGGAGACCAAGAAAATTAGCAGGAAGCAGTTGCTGAAGGAACCGGACGAATTTATCTCCCTTTCCACGAGAGCCGTCAATTACATAACAGCCAATCCCAAGAAGGTGACGAACCTTTCCATTGCGGTCCTGGGAGTGCTTGTTCTGGCGGTCGTCGGCTTCTTTTTCTTCAAACATCAGGCCCAATCCAATCGACTGGAATTCAACCAGGTCCTTGGCCAGGCAAACGCCGAAGAAGACACGAACAAGAAAATCGAAATCCTTAAGGGATATCTGGATACCCATTCCGGCTCCGAAAGGGGGGCCCTCGTCGCAGCGGAATTGGGAGGCGCGTACTTCAAAGCCGGGAACTACGAATCGGCGGCTGTAACGCTGGAAAGGGCCTTGAAAGGGCTCGAATCGTACCCCAAATCCCGAATAGCGGTACGCCTTGCCCTGGCGCAAAGCTATGAAGCTCTAAACCAATACGCCCAGGGAGTGGAACTGCTTCTGAAAAACGAGAAGGAGCAGGGAGACTTTCTGAAAGAAGAAAATACCCTCGTTCTCGCCAGGTTGTACAGGGGGGCGGGAGATGTCGAAAAAGCCCGCGCAATGTATGAAGCGTTTCTGAAGACCTATCCGCAATCCGCTTCAAAGGAACTGGCTGAGTCGCTATTGAGACAGTTGGGAACCGAGGGTGGCGGTCCGGCGCCGTCTACCTCGACGCCCGGTTGAAATCATGTACGCATCGCTTTCGGCGGTCGCCCACGCTGAAACCGATGCGCTCAGGCATCGGTTGATCCCGTTTCGTTTTTGAGTTTCGGTCTGTTCAACAATAAGGTGCTCCAACCTCCTTTTCTGAGATGTTCCAACAGGTTGAGGCCGCGATCCTGAACAAGGCGCTTGAGGGCGTGATCTGTTTCAAACCCGGCCAAACCGGATAGGATGAGATGACCTCCCGAAACCAGCCGCTTTCCTAACGTTACACCGAAGATCGCCGCAGCGCCCGGATCCAGATTGGCCAGGATGAGGTCGTAACTCCCCAGGACATCCTGCAGGTCTCCGCGGAAGATGGTTACCACGTCCTGAACGTTGTTCCACCCGACGTTTCTGCGGGCGGTGGCCGCTGCCGTTTTTTCAACTTCGACGCCCAACACCGTCCGGGCCCCGAGCAACGAAGCGGCAATGGACAGAATGCCGGAACCGCAGCCCGCGTCCAGAACACGGGCCGGGCGACCCCCTTCAAAGAAGGATTCCATCAGACCGAGGCAACCTCGTGTTGTGGGGTGGCGACCCGAGCCGAATCCCGGACCGGGTCCCAGGTAAATCGTATCCTCCTGACGCCGGAGACCCGCGTCTTCTTTCACGTGCGCCACCCTAAGCCGCTTTCCTTCCCAAATCGGAATGGCCGATGCGGATGACGCCGGGAGCTTTTCACATGATGAGGCGCACACGGTATTCGATCAGGCGGCGGTTGCTGAAACCGTTTCTTATTTCCGGTCATTCCCGCGAATGGCGGAAACCCACACCTCGGGTTTTCAGACCTGTTAGGTCTTCCGGAACAGGAGATGTGCAACATCGGACACCGCGTTCGGGCAGTGGGCTATGTGGAGCGCAGAGCAACGGGTGAGGGCGATTTGTCGCGAGGGGAACCTTAGATTGAACCTCCAGGTGTACGGCTGCTTATTTCTTTAGATTTAAGCATAACATACCCCATACACCCTGGCAACACCCCGGCAAGCGACGTCTTGTGCCAAAAACCGCAGAAATGAGAATTGGAAGAGACTTCAGAGGGCTTTGCGGTCCTCACTTTCCAGACACGACCGGATTCCGGATTCCAGATTGTAAAACACCCTGTCCCATCGATATCTCTCCCTTGCCAGTGTTCTCGAACGATCCCTTATCGAGGTCCAGGTTCTTTCATTTTGAAGCAACTCGCAGGTGTCCGCCGCCATGTTGTCCGCCGTATCGGAAACGAAGAGATGCTCCCCATCTTCCACGCCGAGTCCCTCCGCGCCCACGGCCGTAGTGACCACGGGAACGCCTCGGTACATGGCGTCTATGATCTTTACCTTCATGCCGGCTCCGAATCTCAGAGGCGCCACAAACACACGGCATCGCGAGTAGTAGGGTTCAAGATCTTCAACAAATCCCGTTAAACGGATATCTTTCCTGTCACGAACGAGATTTCGCAGTCTTGCTCCCGGCTCCCGTCCCACCACGAAAAACGTCAGATCCGGATGCCGGGCTTTGAGCGTATCCCAGACTTGGGATATGAACCAGGTCAAACCATCCAGGTTGGGCTCCCATGCCGGCGTTCCTACGAAAAGGAGGGCCTTTTCCGTGGCGTGAAAGTCGATATCGGGAAGATCCAGATGTTCCTCGTTCCCCAGGTGGTATGTTTCGATAAACTTATCTCGGGGTATTCCGAGTCCCGCAAGACTTTGGATATCGTTGGGCGCCGCAAAAATGGCGCAGGACGTTTTGCAGCAGTCCCTTTCCGCGTTTTTGATTCTTCTCGCCTCGATCAGAAGGATCATCTTTTTTAGCACGTTCTTTTCGACTTCGCAGAAGCGGGACCAGATCACATACTCCGCGTTGTGCTCGTGCAGAAGTACCGGACGAGGGCAATCTCGAGGCGCATAGGGAAACATGAGGCTGGAATCCAGCAGCAGCGCATCGTAGTTTTCGGCAACCTGACGCACATGTTTTTTGAGCGACGGAGAATAATTCCGATAATAGGAAAGAGGCAATCCGTGGAGATAGCTCAACAGCAGATTCCACACGTTTCTTTTTCTGTCGAGGACCTCGCCGTGGAAGTGGGACAATCTGATTTTCGAGGTAAACTCGTCCACGTGGGTCGGATCTGCTTCCGCCAGCACGGTGACGATCCCCAGATCGTGGTGTTCCGAAAGGTACTCCACCACCTTCCACCGCTTTATGGCTCCGCCGCTCGTGGGAGGATACGGCAATCTGTTGGAAAGAAAGAGGATCTTTTTCAAGAATGCTTCCCGAAATGGACGAACCGGCGGGATTCGAATTCATCCATAGGTTGAAACAAAGAGGGTTCGGCCGCAGGACCGCAAGAAGAGCCTATTCACTCGGCGCCTCGCGGCCCATCCGTTCCGATACCCCTTGAGGTCCGGGAGGACCGTCCTTCTCGTAGGAGACGATCCGTTATCGAATTTCGCGCGCGTGGTCTCCTGTTCCGTCACGCCTGCGCATCCAGGCCCGTGCTTTCTTCACGATTCGATGTATAGCAGAACCCGGATCTCACCCCAAGGCTTTTTCGATCCAATCCACTCGGGGCCTAGCCGATCCTTCGGCAAGAGATCAAAGTCGTGCATGCGCCTTGCATCGGGACGCTGCAAGGGCTCTCAACTGATGGATACTGAGTTGGAGTCTCGCGGGAAATACATGGTTGACCCCATTTAGCCCTTCTTTCCTCTCAATTACATTGAGTTCATCCCGGCGGGGATTCGGATGATTCCCCTAGCTCCTTGGCGAATAGTGTAAAATCAGATCCATCTTTTCTTCTTGGGGCATGCGGAGGTAATCCTCGCCATGGCTAATGGTTACCCGGGAATGCGAGACTGCTGCGAAGAAGGCGCTCGGTGTTCGAAATCGCCATTACTTTGATATCATTAGTGTTAATTGTGGTTATGGAAGATTTCATGTATCATTCGGGGTAGGGAAGAACTTCAGGATGGAACAACCCCGCGATCCGCCCAAAAAGATAGATACTGAAGAGCACGACAGGACGAAAGGAACCCGAACATGACAAAGGACATGACACCACTCACTCAACGACCGGCTTGGAAAGCCTTGGAAGCCCACTATCGGCAAGCTCGGGAATTGCATCTCCGGGAACTCTTTGCGGACGATCCCGGCCGCGGCGAGCGGATGACGGCCGAGGCCGCGGGTCTCTACCTGGATTACTCCAAGAATCGCATCACCAACGAAACCCTCGATCTACTCCTGCAACTGGCCGAGGAATCCGGCCTGAGAACGCGAACGGACGCCATGTTCCGGGGAGAAGAGATCAACCTCACGGAGAAACGGGCGGCCCTGCACATAGCGCTGCGGGCACCTGGGGGAGCCATCATGGTGGACGGCGAGAACGTGACGCCCCGGGTCCATGCGGTGCTAGAGAAGATGGCCAAATTCTCCGACAGGGTTCGGAGCGGCGCCTGGTTGGGCCATTCCGGCAAGCGAATTCGGAATGTCGTCAATATCGGCATCGGGGGCTCGGACCTGGGGCCGGTCATGGCTTACGAAGCGCTCAAGTACTATAGCGAGCGCGCCATGACGTTCCGATTCGTCTCGAACATCGATGGCGCCGACTTCGCGGAGGCGGTCCAGGATCTGGATCCGTCGGAAACTCTCTTCATCGTCTCTTCCAAGACGTTCACCACGCTCGAGACCATGACCAACGCCCACACGGCCCGCAACTGGTCCGTGGCGGGCTTAGGGGGCGACGAGGCATCCGTTTCCAAGCACTTTGTGGCGGTTTCGACAAACGCCGAGGGCGTGTCGAAATTCGGGATCGACACCGCCAACATGTTCGAATTCTGGGACTGGGTCGGCGGCCGCTACTCCATGGATTCGGCCATCGGTCTGTCCACCATGCTGGCCATCGGCCCGGCCCATTTTCGAGCCATGTTGGACGGATTCCATCAGATGGACGAACATTTCCGCACCGCCCCCTTCGCCGAAAACTTGCCGGTGCTCATGGGCCTTTTGGCCGTATGGTACAACAACTTCTTCGGGGCCGAGACCGTCGCGGTCCTGCCGTACGAGCAGTATCTAAAGCGGTTCCCAGCCTATCTGCAGCAACTCGCCATGGAGAGCAACGGCAAACACGTCACTCTGGAGGGGGCCGAGGTCGACTACCAAACCGGCCCGATCTACTGGGGGGAGCCGGGGACCAACGGCCAGCACTCGTTCTACCAGTTGATCCATCAAGGCACCAAGTTGATTCCGTGCGACTTCATCGCCTTTGCCCAGCCGCTCAACCCCTTGGGGCGGCACCACGACATGCTCCTGGCTAACGTCTTTGCCCAGGCCGAGGCGCTGGCTTTCGGCAAAACGCAGGAGGAGGCGAGAGCCGAGGGCATGCCCGACCGGCTCGTACCCCACCGGGTCTTTCGGGGCAACCGCCCCTCCAACATGATCCTCGCCGAGCGCCTCACTCCGGAAACGCTTGGCAAACTCGTCGCACTCTACGAGCACAGCGTTTTTACTCAGGGAATCATCTGGAACATCAACTCGTTCGACCAGTGGGGGGTCGAGTTGGGCAAGGCCCTGGCGCAGCGCATTATACCGGAACTCGAGAGCCGGGAGGAACCCCGGCTTGGCCATGATCGTTCGACAAACGCCCTGATCCGGGGCTCGGGACCGTGAAGGGGGCGGGCCTGTAATTCGGGATCCCTGATCGCCGCCTGCAACGTCTTGAGCCGGCGACGAGCTCGCTCTCTCTCACCGGCGGGACGCCTCCCCGGGGAAGACATCCGCGTTCTCCACTTCCTCGATCCGCCCGTTCTTGAGCACCACGATTCGATCGCAAAACTTGAGCATATTCGATCGGTGCGCGGCGACGATTACCGTCTTTTCCCCTTGCAGGGCGTGGATCGAGGCCGCGAGATCGAGTTCGGTCCGGCTGTCGAGCGCGGATGAGGGCTCATCAAATATCAGAATCTCCGGATCCCGGTAGAGGGCCCGGGCAATAGCCACACGCTGTCTTTCGCCGCCCGAGAATCGTATTCCTCGTTCTCCCACCACGGTGTCCAGACCATCGGGGAGCTTTGAAACCAGACTTTCGAGCCTTGCGAGTCGAATCGACGAGGCCATCTTACCCTCGTCCACTTCATGGTCGGGAACGCCAAAGGCGATGTTCCTTCTGAGGGTATCGTCGAAGAGGTAGATATGCTGGGGAACATACCCTATTTTTCGATGCCAAGCCTGCAGGTGTTCCCTGATATCGTTTCCGTCGACGAGAATGCGTCCTCCGGTGGGTGCAAGGAGTCCCAGCACCAGATCGATGAGGGTGCTTTTACCGACTCCCGTTTCACCCGCAATGCCTAAAGACGTTCCCTGTTGGACGGTCAGACTGATATCCTGAAGGATCTTCTCCCCTCTGGCTTCATAGCCGTAGCTCACCTTTTCGATCACGACTGAAGCCTCGAAATTCAGATGTCCGGGCCGATCCGGCGCCCGATCCTCATTCGTGCTCCGGAATTCTTCCTGGTCTTTCCAGAGCAATTCGACCGCCTTGCTGCCCAACCTGATGTTGTTCAAGTGCATGGTGACGCGATTGAATGATGGAATAGCCCGAAATCCGGCATAGGCAAACAGGGCGAGCACCGGCATCAGTTCCCGGCTGCTATCCGCCTCGTCAAATGTGAACAACACCATCACCAGAGGAATGGCGACGAATACGGTTTCTATGACAAAACGAGGGGAGGAATTGAGCGTTTCGTGCCACCTCCTCACGCGCGCGAGGGTCTTCTGAAGAGTGGCGAACATCTGTTTCCAGGGACCCGCCCGGCCCATCACCTTCACCTCCTTGATACTCCCGAACGTTTGCTGCAGGAGCCGGGTCGCGTCCTTTCTCAACTCTTGTTCCTGGGCTCCGAGCGCGAAAAACATGCGGTGTGTAGCCAGCAGAAGAATTCCCAGAAGAAGGGAGAGTAGGGCTACCGAAACGATCGTTATCAGAGGAGAAGCGGCGACAAGCACGGCAATGATGCCCAAGAGGACCAGAATTTCCGAACCAAGCGCAACAGCCGACGCCAATACCAGGCGAACGGCTTCCTGGATGCTCCTGAGAGCCATGTCTATGAGATCCGCGGAATTCCGTCGAAGATGAAACGAGTAAGGCGCATCGAGATACCCGCTATACATCCTGCTGGATAACTTTGCCACGGTGTTGTTCGATAAACTGCATCTCAGGTAAACGGACAGGAATACAAAGCCGTTTTTAATGAGGTAAAAGAGAACGACCATGACGGCAAACGAGAGAATGATGCTCCTATTCCGCTCTATGGACATGGCGGAGTAAATTCTCCCAACAACGGGGATATGGAACACTTCATCAGGACTATTCAATATCTTGATGAGGAAAAACAGCGCGCCGGCGCCCATGCTCTCGAAGAGCGCTTCGAAGAAGGAAAACGGAATGAGACTTGCCCAATGCCAACGGACCCGGCGAGGGAGCATCCGAAATATCCTTTTGACCACCTTCAGCATGTCTCGCTTCCGCCAACCAGTGTTCTTACGATGCAGTCGAGCCGCTCTCCAAACCTATGACGGGAGAAACTCGACGCGACCCTTTTTTCGCCTTCAACCCCCATTCGTTTGCGTTTATCCGGATGTTCCACAAGCTGGGCCAGGGCGTCTCCAAAAGGTTCCGGTTCCGGATCGCAGAGGAAACCGGTGACCCCATCCCGCACGATTTCCTTGGGCCCGCCCCGGTTTACCGCAATGACCGGTTTCCCGCCGGCCATGGCTTCGATGATGCCGATTCCGAAATGCTCGTTACAGCTCGTATAGACCAGACACAGGCACTCCTTGAGCAGATTTCTCCTTTCGTCATCGGAAATGGAGAAGAGAAACCTCACATGGTCCCACAGATGCATCTCTCTGGTTTTCTCCTCCAGAGAACGTACGGCTTGCCTGCATTCGGAAAGACGCCCGTCAAAGCCTCCGGCAAAAACGAGTGTCAGCCCTCTAAAGGTTTCATAAGGGATCTTTTCTCTCAAGCTTCCCATGGCATCGAGGGCCAAACCGAGATTCTTATCCTTCGCGTACCTGTTCAAAGAAAGAATGATGGATTCCTCCCGCAGGTCGGTTTTTCCGTCCGTCTCCGAAGATTGGAATTCGGCCGGATCGACGCCGGGATAGAGCACGGAAACCGCCGAGCGGCAAAGCCGGGGAAAGGTCTCTCTGAAAACAGATTCAGTGAAAGAGCTGTTGACCAGGATGAGATCGGCCGACCGCAAACCGAACTCCTCCAGGCGATCTATGGGGGCCCGGTAAAACCGGTACCATCTTGCCCTTTCCGGAGTGAGGAGTTTGTCCGGATAGTGACAGTAATAGATCACCTTTGACTTGGCCATTCGTCGTACGAGAGGGATAATATGGGGAACAAGATCGCAGAACACCACGTCGAAGGATGCGTGCATACCCATAACCATGGCGGCAAAGGCTGTTCGCGCTATGGAGCAGGGAGCGCGGAAATGGGACTTCACGTCGTTGGGAATGACGGAATCCACCACCTTTATGTCCAGATGTTCCTTCCTGATGTCCTCGAAGCATCGGTCCGGATCGTAATGAGTGGTGAAAATGGTGACATTATGCCCTCTTTTCCTCAGTTCCAGAGCCGCGTCGACGACCAGACGCTCGGCGCCTCCAATGCCGAGATCCGGGTGTAGAAAGGCCACCTTGGTCATGGTCTTCCAGGAAGAGAGGGATCCATCAGTCGATTCCCCTCGCGAGTTTGATGATTTCGCCGTAAGCCCTTTCCGTTGCGTCCGATCTCCCGATAGCACGGATACTTACACTCAACTCGGAAAGCAGTTGACGGTCATGGACCGTGTCGATCATGCAATCAACCAAGCGGCGCTTTGCCTCCGTATCGGACATAACCAGACAAGCTCCGCTTTCCAGAAGCGCCATGGCGTTGCTGGTCTGATGGTCTTCCGTCGCCTCTACTGAAGGGATCACAATGGCCGGTTTTCCCAATGCCGCCAATTCAGCGATGCTCACCGCACCCGCGGCGGAAACCACGAGATCGGCAACACAATAGGCGCTATCCATACGATCCGTATAGGGTATGAGCTTGCAGTTCGGAAATGGTTTCTTCCTAAGAATTTCTCTCACAGCTTCCATGTGATGGAAGCCGGTCTGCCAGAGCACTTGCACGTTATTCGCCGATAATCGGGAAAGGTTCCGGGAAATCAATCCGTTTATGGTCTCGGATCCGAGGCTGCCGCCGGTTATGAGAATCGTTCGAAGATCGGGATTCAGCCCGAATAACCGGCAGGCTTCCCTTTTGTCTCCGTTAGGATGGAGAACGGAGTCTCTCACCGGAATTCCCGTGTTGATCACTTTCTTTTCAGGGAAGTGGTTTCCGGCGGAGGCGAAGGCGATCAACACCCGATCGACGCTGTGTTTCAAAAGCCGGTTCGTCAATCCCGGCAGTGAATTGGGCTCGATGATGAGACTGGGAATCCTCATGAGACTCGCTGTCAGCAGGAACGGTCCGCTGGAATACCCTCCCGTTCCCACTACCACGTCAGGGTCACAAGATCGCAGGATCCCGAACGATTTGGCCATGCATCGGACGAGCTGGAAGATCAACGAGGCGTTTCTTATGCGATGTCGCCTGTTGTACGGACGGATCTTATAGGTGCGGATCGGATATTTAGCACCGATGATGGGCACCATATCGAGCCTCCCTTCAGCGCCGACAAAGGTCAACTTGTTTTCCGGACCGTCCTCCATGATCCGATCCGCAATCGCATCCGCAATATAGATGTGTCCGCCGGTGTCGCCAAGACCAATGGCCACGCTGATCGGCCGTGTTTTATTACTCATTGCTCGCTTCTCTGCAGCCCGGGGTCATTGATCATACCCTAACGTTCTGTTCAACCGAAAGATTCTGGCAAAGGGAAAGCCTTCTTCAATCAGTGTAAAATGGGGCTCAAAACGCTCCGGTTTTTCTATGAGCATCTGAACCATCAGCGAATCATAGATGGTCTTGTCCATCATAAGGACGGTCTTGGAGATTTCGTTACATAGGACGAACAAGCGGTCTTTCCTTCCGGGCCAGGCATAGCGCCGCCGGCCCTGTTCGCCTAACAGTTCGATCGCCTGAATCCTATAGATCCTGTCCTTCACGCGTAGTTCGCCGTTTTCGAGGTCGTAGTCGATAACACCACCCATCAGGGCATAGCAGGTTCCCGGATGCGATCCCCCTGTTGCCAAATCCCATGTTCCAAAACGGCTTATGGCGCCCGCTACCGCCAGGCCTTCCCACGAAAGCGCCAGATACTGGTCCTGAAATGTCCCGGCGGCCGGGAGGGAAATCGTGCGGATCGCCCGAAGAAGGTTCTTTTCATCTCCGGTCTCCATCCTATTGAATACCACGTCAAAAGGGTTCCGGTACAGGGGCGGATGCGCCTTCTGATCTTCCATAGGCTCTGATTCCTCCTGCCGGACTGCGGCGAAGCTCATGACTTCATAGGCATCCGAGACCGAGTTCGTGGTAAAAACAAAGGCAAGGGGAAGGACGTACTCACTGTTGTTTCTCGTTCCGTCGGCAAAGGCGCTTCTTTCCGCGTAGTAGCGGGCTGCATGACCCAAATCCCACCAGGTCCACAATTGGGCGTTCCGGGATGTTTTGTTCTTCAAGTTCAACAGAGCCCGCGTAACTTCCTTCGAGAGAAAAGGATGAGGACTGTTCTCGAACATCGATATTCCGGCATGTACGAGCAATCCCGCCACGAGCAGCATCAAGAAAACGCGTCTCCAAGCGGCCGGCAGTTTCAAATCTCGCATCGCCAGGGTAAGACCGCACCCCAGCCCTATGCCGGAAAGGGCGGCTCCGTACATAGAAAACCGGGAGCCCAGTTTCATGCTGGCCAATCCGAGGACAAAAAGGGGCGCAAAGACCAGCGCGGCGGGTCTGCGAATCAGGAGATACAGACATCCTGCCATACCCATGGCCAGTAAAACCACGCTCCCGTCGATATAATAAGAAACCAGTATATAATTGATCGCTAAGGCTTCGTTCACGGTTGCCGTGACATTGGGGAGCTTGAGCGCCCCCTCCCCCCAATTTACGGGAGATCCATATCTAAGCAGATGCCATCGCATGTTCCAGAACGCCTGCGGTACGTCCGCATAAAGAACAATGCAGCAGGCTAAGAACGCGAGGACGACGATGCCTACCCATTTCTTTTCAAAATAAGCGGGGCGCCATACGGCCAGAGCTACCAGGGGGCCGGAAAAAAGGACGGAGTTCACTCCCGGTTGGGCTGTCAGGAACACCGCGCACAAACCCGCCGCTAAGACGAGGCGCTTCTCATTGCCTCCAAACAGTAGCGCAGGGAAAAATGCGCATGCGATTATACTGAACGCTATGGGTTCGCCGCTCGGATAGAAGGTGATATAGACCTTTGCGATAAGACCTATAACAACGGCGCTGAGGAAGAACTTCCAGTGAACGGCCTTTCTTCCCCGGCCCCAAGGTGGACGGAGAGTGGATTCGAGCCACGCAACAAGAAGGAGCGCGAGACAAAGGGGTAAGAACAGGGTCAGGGTGTCCGTATCCAGAAATCCGATGCGGGTTCGGAAAAGAAAACCAAGGGAAATCCCTGTGAGAACCCCGGAAGCGATGGCGGCCTCGTTCCATCCCCACCAGAGGGCCAGAAGACAAATCGGTACGGCCGCCAACGGAGCCAATAGAGCCGGCAACCAGAATCCGATGTTCCCGACCTTCCAGCCGCTTATGTCATGAATCCAACGGACGAGGTTAGGAAGGAAATCCCCGGTATATTGATTGAGGCCTTTGGCGCCTGCAAGCCATGCATAGCTGTCGCTGCCGGCCTGTATCATTTCTCCGTCTATCTGAAATGCGGGTTCTTGCCATTGAAGGATATCGAATCCCCTCAAGCCGGCGCAGACAAGAAACGCTAAAATGGGATAGATGATCCAAGCGCAGCGTGTTACTCCTGCCCATCCCGTTTCCGAAGCGGGTTGTCTATTCCCTATTGTTTCTTCACGTGGGATCATGTTTCTTCTCTGGAGCCACACGAAGCTTTATCGTCTATCCGCCCGCTTTCGAAGTTGAATGGGGCATCCTTCCTTTTTCAGGCGAATATTCAGAGCGCCGCTTGCCTTTCGGAAGATAAACCACCGGACGTATTGTAATCGACGATTCGAACCGGATCAAACATGGCAACGGCAGAGCCGACGAAAAGATCGCACATGGGTGAGTCCCTCGCGGGCCAATTGCTATTGTATCCTATAGTTCATGCGGACTCGAAAACGGATTTTTCACGAAGATCCGCCCAATCGCACCGGACAGGATCTCAAACGGGCCGGTTCGAAAACAAGAGCGCGGACGTCGTAAACGGAAATGACAAGCCCGAAGGACATTACCTCATCTGTAATGGCGCTCCTCACCACATTACCTCGCACTGCAGGGGAAAAAGGCTGGAAAAAAAAGCTTGAAATTCTCAAAACTATTGAAGTACACTTAGTTGGTGGGTAAAGTGAAGTATACTTAATTCATGTGCAAAGAGAGGTATACTTAATTTATGTGTAAAGAAAAGTACAGATCGCTCGTTATTGTCGTCGTTTTTGCACTGAGTTTTGTCCTGGTATATGGCGTGCTGCCGGTTTTGAGCGCTTCTACGGACAAAAGTGTGCAACCGACGGGCGCGTCGGATGTGCTTTCCAATGGCGCATCTTCCGAAGTCAACCTGACCACCATGCAGATCAACAGCACGGTGACTGAAAGAAGGGAGGTCGTTCCCACCCTAAACGAGTGGGGCGCCGCTATCCTGGGCCTGCTTATGGCCTGCGCCGTTGTTATCGTGTTCCGCCGGCATCACCGTCGGTCCTAAGTCGCCATCCTTATAGTCCGGCTGGACACAGGATAAGGGCCTGCAAAGGCCCTTTCGCGTTACTTCGCATTGCCCGGAATCTCTTGGAAACGAGTTTGAAGCCCGCCCCTGCAGCGCGATCCCGCCCCATGCCTCCGAACACCGGCAACCCTTGACCCCGGTCCATACAGGAAGAGCGGTGAAGGCTCGCTGTATTTCAGCATGGTTTTGACATTAAACAGCCGCCGCACGCGGCAGAGAACCTTCGCCGCCGCTTTCGATCGAGTCCAGCCCCGCCCGCAGCCCTTCAATGAACAGACGGGCTTGTTCGAACAGGTCGGGACTGTCGAGGTGGCGCTCCATGACGCGGACCAACGCGCTACCCACCACCACCCCATCGGCCGCATGACCGGCGTCGCGAACCTGTTCGGGACGGCTGATGCCGAATCCTACCACCACGGGCAGATCCGTTTTTGACTTGATATGACGAACGTTACCATGAATTTCCGTCAAGTTGAGGGCGTTTTCCGTTCCGGTCACACCGGTCAGGGAAATGTAATAGACAAAACCTCCGGCCTTTCCACAGATGCGCTCGATACGGTCCGGACCGCTGGTAGGCGCGGCCAGCAGAATGGAATGCAAACCCGCTGTTTGAAAAGGGTCTTTCAACGCGGCCAGCTGCTCCAACGGCAGGTCCACGACCAGAAGCCCGTCCGCCCCGGCGCGGGCGGCGTCTCGACAGAACGGCTCGACGCCATAGGCCAGAATCGGATTGAAGTAGCCCATCAAGACAACAGGGATCTCCGTGCGGCTTCGGACGGTTTCCAGAATGCGAAACAGTTTTTTCGTTGTGTACCCCGCCCCGAGAGCGCGGCCCGCCGCACGCTGTATCGCCGGTCCGTCGGCAATGGGGTCGGAAAACGGCATGCCCAGTTCCACCAGATCCGCACCTGCGGCTTCCAGCTCGAGCACCATGCGTGAAGTCGTCTCCTCGCCTCCGTCGCCGGAAACGACGAAAGGAATCAGGGCTTTTCGATTGTCCTTTTTCAGCCTTTGGAATGTGCGATCGATCCGATTCATTTCTTCACCTCCGGGTCTTCGAGCTTCAGCTCGCGCATGAACGTGGCCATGTCCTTGTCGCCTCGCCCGGAGAGACATAACACGACAATGCTGCCCGGTTCCAGGCGCTCTTCGTTACGATAAAGCCACGCCAATGCATGGGCGCTTTCCAGGGCGGGAATAATACCTTCTTCCTGCGCGAGGCGTCGGGCTGCCTCCACGGCTTCCCCATCTTTAATCGTGGCGTAGTGAACCCGGCCGCTCTCGAACAGATAGCCGTGCTCCGGCCCGACACCGGGATAGTCCAGTCCGGCGGATATGCTGTGCGCGTTTCGAATCTGACCTTCCGCGTCCTGCAACACATAGCTCATGCAGCCGTGCAAAACCCCCAGCCTCCCGCCGTTGAGGGATGCCGCGTGAAGCTTGGTATCCAGTCCGAGACCTCCGGCCTCCACTCCCACCATACGCACGTTCTCATCTCTCAGAAAGGGGTAAAACATGCCGATGGCGTTGCTTCCACCGCCCACGCAGGCAATCAGAAGATCCGGGAGACGTCCCTCGTTTTCATACACCTGCCGCCGGGTCTCTTCACCGATGACCTGCTGGAACTGCCTCACGATCATGGGATAGGGATGAGGTCCCGCCGCGGTTCCAACCACGTAATGCGTATCCCGCACGCAAGACGCCCAGTACCGCATGGCCTCGTTCATGGCCTCCTTGAGTGTGCACGTTCCCGACTCGACAGGCGCCACTTCCGCACCCAGCATCCGCATACGGGCGACGTTCAGGGATTGACGCTTCATGTCCTCCGTTCCCATGAACACCCGGCATTCCATGCCGAACAGGGCGGCCACCGTGGCCGTGGCAACGCCGTGCTGACCCGCCCCCGTTTCCGCGATGATACGCTTTCGGCCCATGAATCGCGCCAAAAGGGCCTGGCCGATCGTGTTGTTGATTTTGTGCGCCCCGGTGTGTAACAGGTCTTCCCTTTTGAGATACACCACCGCTCCGGGGGTCCTGCCGGAAAGATTTTGCGTTTTCGTTAACGGCGTTTCTCTTCCTGCATAGGTCTTGAGTTGTCGCTGGAACTCTTTCTGAAACTCAGAATCCTGTTGAGCTTCCAGAAACGCCCTCTCCAAATCCTGCAAGGCCGGCATCAGCGTTTCGGGCACGTATTGGCCGCCGAAGACGCCGTATCGGCCTATATTCGGTTCTGTTGCATGCATGGGTTTTCCTTATGGTTGTCTGTTCCTGGTTTGCGCCCCAAGGACAGGGAACGTGCTGAAAACCTTGACTTCCGTCCTTCGTTTCCGCCGGCGAGAATTAAATGCGACCGTTGCCATTGCCGTTCTTCATCGAGGCTTCCCGCGCGGCCTGAATGAACTGAGCCATTCGGACGTGGTCCTTCTTCCCCGGCTTCTCTTCGACTCCGCTGGAAACATCCACCGCGTAGGGCCGAACGCATTGGATGGCTTTCCCCACGTTTTCCGGTGTCAAACCGCCGGCCAGCACCAGGTTGAACCGCTTGGAAAGACCTTCAAGCTGTTGCCAGGGAGCCTGAACTCCGCTGCCACCCCAGAGATCCGGATGATACCCGTCCACGAGGATCGCGTGTATCCCGCTGTAAGCATCCAGTGGTTCAAGATCCGAAGCGTTTCGCATCCGACAAGCTTTGAAAATCCGAACGTTCGAGAAGGAACGACAATATTCGGGGGATTCGTCACCATGGAGCTGAAGCACATCCAGCCCGCATCCCTTTCGAATCATGTCCACTACCTTCCAATCCATGTTGACGAACACGCCTACTTTCCAAACGAAAGGGGGCACGCGTTTGCAGATTTCCATGGCTTCCGCAGGAGGAACATACCTCGGGCTTCGGGGGTAAAACACAAAGCCCAGAGCATCCGCTCCCGCCTCCACAGCAGCTTCGGCGTCTTCCAAACAAGTAATCCCGCAAATCTTGATTCGCGCCATTTTGCTCTACCTCTTTCTTAAGAGATTCATCAGGGCTTCACCCGGATCCGGGGCCGACATCAGCGCCGTGCCGATGAGGAAGGCTTGTACCCCTGCGGAACGGCACCGCTCCAAATCCTCATGCGTTCGGAAGCCGCTTTCAGCCACCACTGTACACTCCGGCGGCATCCGGGGCGCCAGGTCGAGTGTCGTGCCGAGATCCACCGTGAACGTGTTCAGACACCGGTTATTGATGCCGATAAGCGCGGCGCCCGCCCGGACGGCCCGATCCGATTCCTCCTGATCGCGTATTTCCACCAAAGCCGCCATGTGAAGGTCGTTCCCCAGTTGTATCAAGGTCCGCAACTGTTCCGTGGTGCAAGCCGCGGCTATGAGGAGGAACGCGTCCGCGCCGGCGGCCCTGGACTCGTACACCTGATAGGGATCCACAATAAAATCTTTTCGCAATACGGGAAGCTGAATATGGCTGCGGATCTCCCGCAAATCGTCCAGACTGCCGGCGAAATAATGGGGTTCGGTCAATACGGAAACAGCCGCCGCCCCGTGGTCTTCGTACATGCGGGCCGTTGCCGCCGGCTGTGCTTGCTTGCGGAGCACACCGGCGGAAGGCGAGGATCTCTTGAATTCCGCGATCACGGCGGGTGTTCGATTTTTGATGGCCCGCATGAAATCACGGGGAGGCCCTGCCTCGAAGGCTTCATCCTTTATCCGATCGAGCGGAATCTCCTGCTTGATCGCTTCCAGATCCGACGCTCTCCGATCCAGAATCTCCGCCAGAATGGAGCTTTTTCTTCTTTCTTGAGGGTGTGCGTGGACAATCATGACACGTTTCCTTCAACTGTTGGACATTTCAACGAGAGCTTCCAGCTTCTCTCGCGCCGAACCCGCGTCTATGCTTCGCGAGGCCGCTTCCACACCATCCTTCAGATCGGCGACTTTGCCCGCCACGACCAGAGCCGCTGCCGCGTTCAGCACGGTCACGTCCCGCCGGGGCCCCGATTCACCTTTGAGAATCCCCCGAATGATGCGCGCATTCTCCACCGCGTCGCCCCCTTTGAGGTCATCGGGCCGGGCCAATCGGTCCACGTAAGGTTCCGGATCCAAATTGTAGGTTCGGATGACGCCATCTTTGAGTTCACAAACGCGCGTTGGACCTGTGACCGAAATTTCGTCCAGCCCGTCGAGTCCGTGAACCACCATGGCATGCCGGCTGCCGAGGTCCGCCAGCACCCGGGCAAAGGTTTCGGTCAGCGTCGGGTGAAACACGCCCAGCAGTTGGGCCGAGGCGCCGGCAGGGTTGGACAAAGGGCCAAGGAGGTTGAAGAGCGTCCGGATACCCATCTCTTTTCTGGGGCCGATGGCGTGTTTCATGGCCGGATGCAGTTTGGGTGCAAACAGGAATCCAATGCCGATTTCGGATACGCATTCTTCCACTAGATCGGGCTCGGCATCGAGATTTACCCCCAATTCCGCCAGCACGTCCGCGCTGCCGCACAAACTGGAAACGGACCGGTTGCCGTGCTTGGCAACAACGGCTCCCGCGCCCGCCGCCACAATAGCTGCGGCTGTGGATATGTTGAACGTGTTTTTCCCGTCCCCCCCGGTCCCGCAGGTATCCACCACCGTATTCGCACGGCAGTCCAGCCGAACGGCCTTCTGTCTCATGATCCGGGCCGCGGCCGCGACTTCCGCCGACGTCTCTCCCTTGACACGCAGGCCCATCAGGAACGCCCCGATCTGAGCCGATGTCGCCTTCCCTTCCATGATGCTTTCCATGGACCGTTCCATTTGCGAGGGCAACAGGTTCTGTCCCTCGGCCAATAGCGCAATAGCTTCCTTCATCGTATCCATTCAGGCCTCCTTAAGCGGCTCGGGAAGTTTGGCGATTCCCGCATCGATCCACCAGGGTGAGAAAGTTTCTCAGCAAACGCTTGCCGCTCTGTGTGAGTACGGATTCCGGATGAAATTGAACCCCCTCGATGGGAAGCTCCCGATGCCGTACTCCCATGATCTCCCCGTGCTCGGACCGGCAGCTCACCTCGAGACACTCGGGCAGCGAGTCCTCCTCTGCGATCAACGAATGATAGCGCCCGCCCGAAAACGGATTCCGAATGCCCTGGTACAGGGTTTTGCCGTCATGAGACATGCTCGACGTCTTGCCGTGCATGATGCGTTCACTGCGCACCACGCGCCCCCCAAGACTCTGCACGATGGCTTGATGACCAAGGCAAACTCCCAGTATGGGGATCGAACCGCCTACGGCCTTGAGCAGCTCCAGCGTGATTCCGGCGCTATCCGGATTACCAGGACCGGGAGAAATCACAATGGCCTCCGGTTCCATGCTCAGGATCTCGTCAGGACGGATCCGGTCGTTCCGCGCAACGTTCACCTCGCGCCCCAGGGCGCCCATGTACTGAAACAGGTTGTAGGTAAACGAATCGTAGTTATCCAATAAGAAGATCATGGGTATGCCTCCTATAGTCTGAGCCCGTTAATCGCCATTTCCACGGCCCTCTCCATGGCGCGTCCTTTGTGAACCGTTTCCATAGCCTCGTTTTGCGGAACCGAATCGAATACGATGCCTGCTCCCGCGCGCCAGGAAATCCGGCCGTTGGATTGGACCAGGGTGCGTATGGTGATGCAAAGGTCCATTTCGCCATCAAAACCGATGTATCCTACAGCTCCCCCGTAAGGCCCCCTGGGGCCGGATTCCATTTCGTGGATGATCTCCATGGCCCGCACCTTGGGAGCCCCGGTCAGGGTGCCTGCTGGGAACGTGGCTGCAATCACGTCATAACAATCTTTCCCTTTTTCCAGTTCCGCCGTTACGTTGGACACCAGATGCATCACGTGGGAGTATCGCTCGATGGTCATGTATTCCGTTACCTGCACCGTGCCGATCTGCGCCACCCGGCCCAGATCGTTGCGGGCCAGATCCACCAGCATCACATGTTCGGCCTTCTCCTTGGGATCGTTCAGAAGTTCGTCGGCAAGGCGCTGATCTTCATGCTCGTCGCCGCCCCGGGGCCTGGTGCCCGCAATGGGACGCACCGTAGCCGTATTGCGCTCCTTGCGGACCATGACTTCCGGAGAAGAACCGATGAGATTCACCTGGGGCGTTCTTAAAAGGAAGAGATACGGGGAAGGGTTCACGTAACGGAGAGCGCGATAGAGGTCCGCCGTATCCGCCACGTTGGGAAGGGAAAATTCGCGTGAAATGACCACCTGGATCGCCTCGCCCGCGCGAATGTATTCCTGGACCGCCTGAACTTGAGCCTCGAATGTCTGATCTTCCGGTTCGACTCTTACGAAAGGCCGGTCCAGTTTTTCCGGGGCGGTCGTGCTTACGGGATTTTCGATCTCCTTCATCAAGGCCTCGATGCGCGCCAGGCTGTCTTCGTAAACCCGGATCGGATCGCTGTTGTCGTCCAGGTACGCATTGACCACCACTTTCATGGTGTGCTTGACGTTGTCGAACACGATCAGGTCTTTTACGAGCAACAGGTACGCCAAGGGCGATTTTATCGCTTCAGCTTTGAGCGAAGGCATCCGTTCAAGAAAATGAATGAGTTCGTACGAAAAGTACCCCACCAGGCCGCTGGAAAATCGGGGAATGCCTTCCACTTCCGCCGGCCGGAAACCACGGGTCTGCTCGCGCAGAAGCGCCAGGGGATCAGCGCCAACCGGAACCCGCCGGGAGTCCTCTTTGATGCGGATGGATGCTTCGTTGGGATAGAGCACGATCTCTCCTTCAGGTTCGAGGCCTAAGATGCTGTACCGCCCCCATCGTTCCCCGCCTTCCACACTTTCCAGAAGGAATCGGACCTTGTCTCCCAGTTTGTAGAGCAGTCCCACCGGCGTGTCCCGATCCGCCAGAATTTCCCGATACACGGGAATGACATTGGCCTTTCCCGCCCATTCCAAAAACCGATCTCTATCCAACTTTCGACCTCCTCAAATGAAAAAACGCGGACGGCTCGTCGGCCACCCGCGTTTCTTAAAACAAAAGGGCGGCCCCTTGGAGGGGACCGCCCGATATTTTTTCAGCATTCAAACGTTACCGGCAAACCCCTCCTATGTAGCAGGGCCACCACCAGTTGTTCAAATTGTGCAGCATGTTGGTCATCATAAATAAATTCCTTACAGTGAATAACGCACCATATCCGCTGACCGGAGGCTTGTCAAGAATATTCGTTCGGGGGGTTTGATTTCCGGGCGGGTTTGAGGTTGAATAACAATTTGGCGCGCCTCCAATCGTTTCCGCCGGGAATGGGCGGTCCCGGCGTGTCCGGCCCCGGTCCATGGAAGAATGGTTGACGAATGCGGCGAATCGGGTTATAATGCTTTGTAATATTCTGCAATATACCCAACCGGGAAGGAATCGAGCACCATGACCGAACCGACCATCCAATATAACGGCCGCCCATCACGTACCTGTATCGCGTCTGACCGTGCGGACGACATCGGTCTTTTTTCGAAAGCCGTTCAAACTCCCGCCAAAAAGATCGGCTCCAAGGATTCGCCCATCGTACTGCGCAGCCGGCTCGTGCATCTGCGGATGCAACTGCTTTCTCCGGCGAAGGGCCTCGGGGCCGCGGACGTTCAGCCGCCGACGCGTCTGACCCTGAACCTGTTCGATGACACCATCGTTACGGCCGTACTCGAACGGTTGGAAGCCGGATTCGCGGGTTTGGCCTGGATCGGGAGGCTGGAGGGGATTTCCGGAAGCGAGGTAACCCTCGTATACAGCGAAATCAGCCTCTCCGGCAGCGTCACGTTTGACAATGCTTCTTTTCAGATCCGTCCGATAGACGAATCCCTGTACGTCATCCGGGAAATCGATCCGGCTCTTGCCCGAACGCCGGCCGGATGCGTGGGCACGGTGCTTTCCAATGAAGAAGAGGTGTTCAATCTGGTCAACCAGGAACGGGCGGCCAACAGCCTGAGCGGGTTGAACTGCGACGACCGCCTGGTGTCCGCCGCCCGGAATCATTCCGAGGACATGGCCGAAAACGACTACTTCGACCACACCAGCCTCGACGGTCGCGCATTTTCCGTACGCATCACCGAGGCAGGCTACATCTGGAACTACGCGGGAGAAAACATCGCGGCCGGATACAGCACGCCCCAGACCGTCATGAACGGGTGGATGAACAGCTCGGGCCACCGGGCCAACATTCTCGAGCCCAATTTCTGCGACCTGGGGGTAGGATACGCCTACGGCGAATCGAGCACCTATGGACACTACTGGACCCAGGACTTCGGACGGCAGATGGGTGTCTCTACGTGCGACGATACGCCGCCGCCGCCTCCTCCCCCGTCGGACCCCGTGGTTTCGGGCACCATATCCACGGCCGCCGGAGCCCCCGTGCCGGGAGTGCTCGTGACGTTCAGCAATGGCGGCGGCACAGTGACGACCAACGTCGTCGGGTTTTACAGCCGCACCGTGCCTTACAACTGGTCCGGCGCCGTGACTCCGTCCAGGAGCGGCTATACGTTCAATCCGGTTAATCTGAGTTACCAGAACCTGACCTCGAACCGATCCAACCAGAATTTTCAGGCCCAAGTGATTCCCCCGCCGGATCCTGTGGTTTCAGGCGCCATATCCACAGCCGCCGGAGCTCCCGTTGCGGGAGTACTCGTCACCTTCAGCAATGGCGCAGGCACGGCAACCACGGACGCCTCCGGGTTTTACAGCCGAATGGTGCCTTACAACTGGTCCGGGGCCGCGACTCCGTCCAAAGACGGCTATACCTTCGACCCGAACTCCCTGAGCTTTGTGAACCTGACCTCGAACCGATCAAACCAGAACTTCCAGGCCCAATCCATCCCGAGCCTAGACGCCCGCCTGCTGATGATTTTGTCTGAACTGCTGTTGGGCGAATAGATGCAAAACTCCGGCGCCGAGGGGACCCCTTTGCAAAGGGTTCCCCTCGGGCTCCCCTCCTAAACTCCTTGAGCTTGTTTTGGTCGCTCTGCGCCCAAAACATCCATTGCTTCGAAATCGTTTGAACACCGGATGTGACGGGGAAAATCGGTTTACAATCGGACCGTTTCTGGTCTATTTTGTCCTTATTTCTATAGAGTTGCCCGCAAGCGGCATTCACCGCGCAGTCACAAAAGCCGATCCGTCTTCTGTAGCCACATAACCTGTACTTTTGAGATTAAGAATCGCAAGCCATGGATATAAACGAGCTTCTTCAAAAGCGACAAACGGACATCCTGCGCGTGCCGGGCGGACAGCGACGTGGGCTTTCCGGTCAAAATGGATGAGGACCGCGGTCTGCTCGATTTGAGCGCCCTCCTTCTGGACTTGGGTGATCTGTTGGGCCGAAACGTCGACGTGGTCTCGGAAGACGGCCTTTACCGGCTCCTGTAAAGCAGAATTCCGAGAGAGGCCACGCCGTTATGAAAGGGGAATAGTTGACTCGCCCAGTCGAATTGACAAACCAATCTATGACTACTCAGCGGAGACCAATAGGGAGAAAGAGCAATGATCGAGAGAGTTGAGCTCACGAATTTTACTGCCTTCAAGAAACTGGATATGCGGATTTCTCCGGGGGTGAATGTTCTCATCGGGCCAAATGGAACGGGTAAAACACATCTCCTGAAAATCCTCTATTCGGTCCTCGCCGCTCACAAAGAAGACAAGCGGGTTTCGGACAAGATCGCGGCGGTTTTCTTGCCCAAAGACAAAAGAATCGGCCGCCTAGTCACACGCACAAGAGGCAGTTCAGCTGCAAAAGTCAAAATATATAGGAATGATAAGCTGCTCAGTCTGAGCTTCTCTAATCACACAAAGGATACCGTACGCTGGAACAAAGGATGGAAGGGAGAATCGATTGCAAAATCCGTATATATACCTGTGAAAGAGATGTTGGCTAACGCGCCTGGGTTCTTATCTCTGTATAAAGCGCACGATATCCATTTCGAAGAGGTATATGCTGACATCCTATATAATGCATACGTCCCTCCACTGAGAGGCCCGATGGGAAGAAAGCGAAAACGACTATTAGAGATGATCCAAAAAGTAATTGAAGGAAAGATTATACAAAAGGACGAGCAGTTTTTCTTGAAAAACAGGGAAGGTGAGCTTGAATTTACACTTTTGGCTGAAGGAATGAGGAAGCTTGGGCTTCTATGGCTACTAATTCAGAATGGAACGCTACTAGATGGATCAGTCTTATTCTGGGACCAACCGGAAGCCAATCTTAATCCAAAGCTGTTCGGGATACTGATAAGTATTCTGTTGGAGCTTCACAGACTCGATATCCAAGTCTTCCTGGCCACTCACGACTATGTGATCCTTAAAGAACTTGATTTACGAAAAAAGGAGACGGACGACGTAGCGTTTCACTCGTTATATCATGACACGGAAACTGGGAACATTCAGTGTCATAGTGCCAACAGGTATCTGGACATACACCCGAATGCCATCGCCGAAGCTTTCGCCGGGTTGTATGATCGAGAGGTAAAACGCAGTTTGGGAGGTCCCGCACAATGACCATACTCACAGAGGGCAATCTCCTACTCGAATTACCTGATAGCGCAATCGCGAGAAGGTTCGACGAAGGTGCCACTCATGGCCTGTCCCATTGCATGAAAGCGGTTGACTTCATCGTTGAACTCGATGATCGATTATTGTTTATTGAAATCAAACAGGAGTTTCAGAGATAAGCCTTCGCGATACGGAAATTAATAATAGTTTCAATCGGTTACATAATATGTACCCGTAGAACCTACCTTGTTACCCCTCTCTACATGACCTAACTGCCTTATTTTTGTTATCAT
>JACQYL010000012.1 GCA_016208165.1 Deltaproteobacteria bacterium | reverse complement strand
GACAAATGCGCCGCCGGAACCGGCAGGTTTCTTGAGGGCATGGCCAAAGTCCTGGGGGTGGAGCTTGAAGAGCTGGGCCCCCTATCGTTCGAAGCGGCGTCTCCCATAAGCGTGACCAAGACCTGCACCGTGCTGGCCCAGTTCGACGTCATGTGCATGCTCAACGACGGCAAAGACAAGGCTGATGTGGCGGCGGGCATCAATCGGGCCATGGCCGAACGCATCAGCAAAATGACCAAGAAAGTCGGATTGAGGAAGAAAGTGGCCATGACCGGGGGTGTTGCCAAGAATGCCGGCGTGGTGCACAGCCTCAGGGAAGTGTTGGGCATGGACATTCTCGAACTGGATGGTGTGGATCCCCAAATTGTGGGGGCCCTCGGAGCCGCTCTCTTTGCTAAGGAACGTCTCGAGCGGGAGCGCAGCAGGTAAAGGCGGGAGGGTCTTCGACGGCCTCCCCCGGACCCCCACATGCGGGGCGGGATGATCGCTACGCTTCGCGTATCGCCCATCCCGCCCGTAGGGATTGACAGTAAGCTCGGGGTGGGGGTGTCAACGCTCCACTGGTATTGAGCGACCTGCGGCCGTTCCGCTGAAAGCGGTGCGGCCACGCTTAGAAAGTTTAAAGGGAATATGAGTCCCGCGTCCCGCGGGATTTTCAAAGTTTCCCTCATAAATCCAATCATATATGGGGGGAAGCATGAGCATGGATGCTTCGGCGCGGGCCGGGACCGAGGTGTTGGCCGTAGGCGGAAAAGGCGGCACGGGAAAGACCACCATAGTGGCCATCATGGCCAAGATTCTCTGTTCCGCAGGAACCGGATTGCTGGCCGTGGACGCGGATCCCCCGGTGAGCCTGACCTATGCCTTGGGGGCGGAGCCGCGAAAGACATTGGGAAGCCTGAGAACCCGGCTCATCGAGGATCCCAGGGAAAGAAGGGAAATCGGGGACACGCATATCCGGGACGTCATCGCCGATGAAGTGGTGCTGGACCTGGACTTTATGGATCTGCTCGTTCTCGGACAGGCCGAAGGACCGGGCTGTTATTGCGGTCTCAACGAGCTGTTGAAATTCGGTATCGATGCGCTGGCTAAAAAGTACCAAGTGACCCTCATCGATTGCGAAGCCGGTATCGAACAGATCAACCGGAGGGTCATCAATTCCGTGCATACGCTGATCATGGTTTCGGACGCTACCGTCAAAGGCCTCCGCACGGCCGCCTATTTGAAGAAAATCGCCCGGGATTACGGTGTCGAAGGCGACTATCGCACGGGCCTGATTATCAATCGGGTGGCGAACAACGCGGAGGGCCTGGTGAACATGGCCCGGGATATGGATCTGGACCTCCTGGGAGTGATTCCCGTGGACGAACGGGTGGCCCAATACGATCTTACGGGCCGCCCAACCTTCGAATTGCCGGACGATGCTCCGAGCGTGGTTGCGGTGAGGAACATCCTGAAAAAACTCGGCATGATTTCGTGAGATCGAAAGCGATCGGCGGAGGGACGGAAGGTTCGATCATGAAGATCCGGGTAAAAGGGTTTCTGTCCGTAAAAGGCGTCATGGGCCGAGGCGGGGAAATCGATCTCGATTTGCCCGAACCGACCATAAGGCAGGCGTTGGACGAACTGTGCCTGCGCTGCGGTCCTGAATTCCGCCGGGTGATGTTCGATCCGGAAACCGGGGACCCCAGACCGGAAAACCCGATCCTGGTCAATGGAAGGCACTACCGGCATCTTCTTCACGGCCTCGACACCCCCCTCCGAAACGGTGACTTGCTGGCCGTTTTCCCGCCCGTGGCCGGCGGATAGTCGCCGGCTATCAGAGTTCCTCAATCGAAAGCGATGACGTTTTCAGTTGTGTTCGCCCGGCCCGCCGTCCCAGTCCCGCCGGCAGTTCGCGGTCGGCCTCGAGGAATGTACGGTAAATATCACCTGCGCCATTGAAACAGAGGCGTCTCAGGTACTATAATCTCTGTTACAGGAAGGCCCTTGCCATTCTCTTTGAACCCAACAAACTTCATGTGACTTGAGATGCAAGCCCGTTTCCATTCGAGTCTCCATTCAACACGCGCCAGGACCGAAATCGTTTCCATAACCTCCAACAACGGAGAACCATCATGCAGCGTACGAGTGCGTTCCTAGTCTTCATCATAGCCGGATCCTTGAGCCTGTTCTTCTCGCCATGGCCCGTGCCGGCCGGCGATCTATCCGAACTCCTGTCCCGGGCTCAGGATCCTTCAGCGAACCTGCGAGACCGTCTGGTGGCCATCGATGCGTTGGGATCGTCCGGCGATGAGGGCGCTGCGGCGCCGTTACTGAGCATCCTGAGTAACGTCTCCGAGGACGAAGGCGTACGGTCTTTCGCTGCGAGGGCCTTGGCGCGCCTGGGCGAGCCCAGGGCCGAGATCCTGGCGGCCTTTGAAAACGTGTACAATGATCCCGGCTCGGGCGAGAATCTCTTGTACACGATCCTGCTTCACTTCGGGGACATGCATGCCGTCGAGTCCCTCGATCTGCTTTCCGGAGCGTTGGCAAGCCCGAACCCCATGATCCGGTTCAAAGCCGTACAGGCCCTCGGGGAACTGAAAGGCTCCAATGCCGTATCCGTGTTGACCGCGCACCTGGACGTGGAAAAGGATCGCATGGTGCGGGCGGAGACGGTTCAATCGTTGGGCCGGCTCGAGGATCCTGCGGCCCAGGAAGCGCTGACGCGTACCTTGGTCAAGGACCCCGAGCCTCTGGTTCGGTACAATGCGGTTCTGTCTCTGAGCATGTTCAAATCGCTGAGTCCCGCCACCATCGAGGCGCTGAAAGCGGCGCTCAAGGACTCGTCCGTCCTGGTGCGCAAGGCGGCGGAGAGGGTGGCGCCATGAAAAAATCGGTTCTTTTGGTTGCGATGCTTATGTTGCTGCCGGCGGGAACCTCCTTCGGGCTCGAGAAGGGAGCCATCCTCTACCATACCGGATCCGGGGGCACGTTATACGGAGCCCGGGACGTGCTCGAATTGCCGTGCTCGGCTCTGCAGCTCGTGATCGAGGATCTGGGTTCCGGCCATGCGGGCCTCTACATCGGAGATAACCGGGTCATCCACGCGGTGCAGACCGGAATCGAGGAGGTGGACGCCGTCCGATTCCTGTCCGAGGAAGAACTGGCGGATGGGTATCAAGTTCTGGGAGCCAAGGTTCCGGTGACGTACAATGATCCCGCCGTCTGGCCTCAGGAGCGCAAAGACCAGATCCTGCTGATCGCCAAGGAACAGGTGGGAAAAAACTACGATCTCACCTTTCACCGGCAGACGGGTCCCGGATCGGGCGATTTCACCTGCGTAGGCCTGGTCGAGTTTGTGTACGAGAAAGTGGATTACCGCATCACCCCCGTGGATTTCTACGATGGAGGCGACGGCGGCAAGACCTATACCCAGACTTACAACTGCTCATCCACCCTGTTCCTCGACTGGCTCGGGGTGAATACGTTTGCGAATAACGTGCAGTTCTCGAAGTTCAGTCATCCGCTGGATTTTTGCTGCGGAAGGGAAAACGACGGCAAAAAACATATCTTTTTCCCCTACACACAGTTTTTGCAGAATACCACGGTCGAGGTCGAGGTGGACGTGCCGATATCCGGAGGAGAAAAGTCGGGCCGGGGGGAGGGCTCGGGCGGTTGCTTCATCGACACGGTCCGCACGTTCTGATTCGGGAGCCGTATATCTGATTGATCTCATGGATAATCTGGGGAAACCTTTTGCAAAAGGTTTCCCCAGACCCCTTCCAAAATCCTCTGAGAGGCTTGCGTCGCTTTCGCGCCGCAACTGTTCAGGTCCGCGACAAAAAACATAGACCCATGCACGCGCCTTCGACGCAAACCGCGAGGGAAATGGACTCGGTAGGGGCGTATTGCAGTACGCCCCTACCCCGGGGCGCCGCCCCCCAGAGGTAGAATGATCTCTATCTTGAATCCTTCCGCTGAATTAAACGCTTGTATGCGGCCGCCGTGCTTCTCGATGATCCTTCGGGTGATGGACAGCCCCAGTCCCGACCCTGGGATATCGGATTCGACAATACGATAAAAGGGATCGAAGATGCGAGTCAGCTCCTCTTCGGGCAGGGCCTCGCTGGTGTTGGTCAGAGTGATATGGATACCCGCGGTTTCCACTTGGATTTTGACGTTGAAATCACCTTCCTCGGGCGTGAATTTGGCGGCGTTGTCAAAGAGGTTGGAAAACGCCGACAGAAGGTCGTCTCTTTGACCGAATATCGAGGCGCTTTGCGGGAGATCCGAGGCGATTCGCAGACTTTTTTGACGAAAGGCCGGTGCGAAGCGCGATAGCACTTCTTTGAGTATGGCTGTCAGATCCAGCCGTTGCCTGGCGCGCCGGTCGTCTTCGAGATCCAGTTTGGACAGTTCGAGGATGCGTCCGATCAATCGATCCAGCTCGCCGATTTCTTCCCTGATGCTGTCTAAATACGGTTCGCAGCTGTCGTAGGCCTGCTGCTCGATCTTGTCCCGAATCAGCTCTTCCGCCACACGGATTCTGGCCAAAGGACTTCTCAGTTCGTGCGAAACATGAGCCGTGAGCTTTTTGCCGCTTTGGATCAGGCCCCACAACTTATCCGCCATGTGGTTGAAGGCCTGCCCCAATTCGCCGATTTCGTCCCTGCTTCTGAGGTCGACGCGATGGTCGAGGTCTCCGTCTGCGATGCGCAGCGCCGAGCTTCTCAGCCGGTTCACGGGCTTGGTGATGAGGCGTGACACGGGTATGACGAGCAGTGCGACGATGAGCCCGATGATAGCGAGACCCAGGCCGAACGCAACTCTCGATCGCGCCCGTTCTCGTTCGGAAAACAAGGCGTGGAGCAAAACGCTCTGCCCCGTGGCGGTGTCGAGAGGGACGGTGACGTACGCCCGCACTCCCCTGCGCATTCGGTGATCCATCAACAGCCCGCTCGACCCCGTTCCGGTCTCCCGCTTGTCGAACCCGCCCGTATCGGGCGGCTCGCCTTGAAAGGATTGTGCTACGATCCGGCTCG
>JACQYL010000011.1 GCA_016208165.1 Deltaproteobacteria bacterium | reverse complement strand
GGAGTGCCGTGGGCGTTAAATTGCGAAGAGGTAGAAATTCCCATAATGCCTGGCGATGTAATCCTCCAATATACCGATGGTATCACCGAAGCTAAATCAAAGACCGGCGAGGAATTCGGCCTGGAACGTCTGTGTGAAGTAATCGAACAGGCTGGGAGCATGGGTGCGCCGGCTTTAGCGGGCACCATTAAAAAAATCGTCGCAGATTTTTCCAAGGGCAGCCGTGAAATGGATGATGTGACATTAGTAATCGTCGAGGTTAATACTACTGAGCAGTTATGATCCGGCAAAGCGATATTCTTTTCGGCCGTACGGTAGCTTCATATCAATTTGCAGAGCGAGAGACGATCCGTCAGGCGATGCGCGAAGTGAGCTCGCTCCAAGTATTGGGGGTAGATAAACGTATCCCGCAAGTAATGTTTGAGAGAGGTTATTTAAACCAAGACCAAATTTATGCAGTCCTGGAATCACTTCTGCAAATAAAACAACTTAAAACCATCTCCCTCTTGGAAATCGTAGGCTGGGTTAGGGAGCGCAGAGAGCGTAACCCGGCATCTGGGGTTGAATTTGTTGGGTTTCGTTCCTCAACCCAACAGTCATGGGCCCCGGCGCAAGAACCTACGCCTGGAAGGCACTCCGTAGGACGTTTCACGTGCCGAATTCTATACTTCGGCAATCCGTTCCCCCCCAGCCTCTCCGCCGACGGCTGCGAGGCCTGCGCGAAGAGCTTTGAAAAGGGGCGCGGGGGAAAACTTTCTCGAAAGTTTTCCCCCGCGGTGAAGCCCAGCTCCCATAGGATGAGTTGAGCACAGCGAAACCCATCAGTTCAAGGTTGTTCACGTACTGTTTCCAATGCGTTTCTTGAAATGGATCATGCCGTTCGGATCGTGCTCGGCCATCCTGTAACCGGCCTGTTCAGCAAAGGCCCGGCTGGGAGAATTGTCCTCCCGGACACGAACCGTGGCCGTTTCCACACCCAAAGTATCCGCAAGATACGATTCAATGAGTTGAAGAGCCCGCCTCCCCAAGCCTTGGCTTCGATGTGCAGGATCCACCTCCATGCCGATTTCCGCCTGTTTCAAACCCTGCGTGTCCATCCGCACTTCCACCTGTCCCACCCGTTCGCCACCTTGAAGCCGGATCACGAATTCCAGCGTGAAACGGCCCTGGGAGAGCGGCGTCAGCAGGAGTCGCCACAGAGGCCTGGGCCGTGCCGCCAGACAGACCCCCTGCCCTTCGATGCGTTTGGGCAAACGAAAAACCTGTAGAAAACACATAATCGTCTGTCCGCTCCGACAACGGTTCCCGATCCAATCAACACTCACGTTTTTCGACTTGAAAATTAGTCGGTTCGGTTCTAAAAGGAAACTCAAGCGCCCGTAGCTCAGTTGGATAGAGCAGCGGACTTCTAATCCGCAGGTCACAGGTTCGAATCCTGTCGGGCGTGCCAGTAAGATCAATGGGTTATAAGGACTTTGAATGTAGCCCCTTCCTTTTTCCTGACCATTTGTCCAACCATAGTCCAACCCAAACGGGCTACGGGAGTGTTGAAACTTTCCGCGCCATGAATGAAAAGTGGGTCATCTCTTGGACATTACCATGGAGAACGAACAACATCCCTTCGAAAGGAAGGTTGGGATCATTCTAATTTAGGAGGTATAAGAGGGTTCCTTTAACAGGTTGGATACATGGAAGTTTTAAATAATGGGTTGGGCGGAAGGAACAGGCCCCAGAAGCGCCCGATCCTGGGGCTTGGTAATTAACGACACTGGGTGAACAATTCAAAATACCGGTCTCGCGACATGCCCGCTGTCCGCATATTACTCTGAATAAGGCTTACTGCAATCTCAGAGCGTTGTTGTATGACAATAGGCCTCGCAACCCCCTCCTTAACGTACGAGCGGTGGCTTCCAACCTGTCGCTCGAAAACGAACCCATCTTTCAAAAAAATGCATTCAAGCGTCTTCCAATGTACCGGCGTTATGCGTGGCATCTCTTAGGATCACGCGAATTAGCGAGCAGGTGAATGGGTACATTCACATATTCCTCATGACCCGGAAGCGTTACGCTGGAAAGTGGCTCTGCAGCAGAGCCAAGCGTAGGTTTAAAGCCGCAAGCCCGCAACACCTCATCCAGCGTTCCTCTTTCCATACATGAAATGATAAATAACGCAAGGGCCTCCACAATGTTGTCTCGAGCTTCTTTTTCGGTTCGACCTTGGGACCCCACGTCTAAAGCAGGGCAGAAAGCGACGAAATAATCATCCTCGCGCCCGATCCGCACCGGAAGCTGAATATTCATTTCGCCCCGGATGGTTTCCATGGCAATCGACCTCCACGCTGTGCTTCTTTTCTTTCTTTTCTTTCCCTACATGTAATAATACTCCAAATGGTCATTTTCGCAACTAGTTTGAGAAGGCTTTTAATGGCTTCTCTGCTGAAAGGATCGGAAGAATTCGAAAAGAGTTTACAGCAAAGTAATGATCCGGAGATCTTTTGTGGTAGGCGAGAGGGGATTCCGCGTCCACCGGCGGCGTATATTTCCCCGTTCGCGCGTGGTAAAAAGGGACGTTGTTTCTTTGTTGACATGCAGGTGCAAAACGCTTATCGGATACGCATGCCAAGGCAAGGTCGCATTGACGCGCCCGGTGCGCTGCATCACATCATTATCCGAGGAATCGAAAGCCGGGCGATTTTCGAGGATGACAATGATCGGGCGGACTTTCTTGAAAGGCTGTCCGGTCTGCTCCTTGAGACGGCCACGCCCTGCTACGCATGGGCGCTGATGACCAATCACGTGCACCTGCTCCTTCGTACCGGAACCGTGCCGATCGCGACGATCATGCGGCGGCTTTTGACCGGCTACGCGCTGAGGTTCAATAAAAGGCACGGCCGCCGCGGCCATCTTTTTCAAAACCGCTACAAATCCATCCTTTGCGAGGAAGACGCCTATTTCACGCAGCTGGTTGCATATATCCACCTCAATCCGGTCAGAGCCGGAATCGTAGCGGATGTTGCGGCGTTGAAAACCTATCCCTGGACCGGGCACGGCGTGTTGATGGGGAAAAGTGTGCGTGCGTGGCAGGATACGGCGTTTGTACTGGGTCTCTTTGGGAGGACGTTGGCGGAGGCAAGGAGAAACCTGCAGAGGCATTTATCCGAATGGTCCGCCAAAGGGCCGCGCCCTGAGTTGACCGGCGGAGGATTGATCCGTTCGGTCGGTGGGTGGCGTATGGTCAGGGAGGCTTACCGGAATGGAGTTCGGCTTGCCGGTGACGAGCGGATCCTGGGAAGCAGCTATCGATCTCCGGAAGCGAAGTGGCGCGTCGTCTGAATGTAGACCGTTCGGCCATCTGCCGTGCGGTGAAGAGGGCGAAGGGGGATGAAGAGTTGATCGCAGCCGGAGCAGCCGTTCGGGAATTGCTCGAGACCGAAATAAATCAACAATGAAACAACGTCCCTTTCCCCACAGGTTCGAATCCTGTCGGGCGTGCCAGTAAAATCAAGGGGTTACACTTCTATACGGCCTGCAATTTTTCAGCATCGCTGTATTTGATGTGGTGACCTGTGGGGGTATGGCTCCAGATCGATTCGTTGTGAGCCGCGTCGTATACTTGTTTGTTTTTGGGAAATGTGTTGGCGACCCGGGCAATGATCCTTTCTTCTTCCCTGGTCAAGGACTCGGATTCATTCTCATCAGCTTCGATGATGACCGGTATCAATTCCCTGTAGTTGTCCAGTTGGGGACCTTGGGGCAGCGCAGCGTAGCACGCTCCCGTCATCCCCTGCCCGAGTTCCCTGAACGCCAGCATATCCGCGTACCAAAGGTACTTTGCACCGTAAAGCATTTTCTGTGAAAGTAAAACGCGATTCAGGTGTTTTTCGAAGCACTTCAACACGCGCTTAATCCTTGGTAAGCTAAGCTCCCTGTTTCCCCGCGAGACATCACCCGACGGCTTGTTCTTATCCAAGGTTTCCCTTAACAGACGATCCATGGACTTTGTCTGAATCAGTCCGGTCTCCCAACGCTTGACGCTCGCAACGCCGATATTCAGTAACCTGGCAAGGGCCTCCTGGGACAGGCCGAGTTCCTTACGCCGGGCAGCGAGTTCCTCGCCGGTCATGAGCCCGACGGTTTTCTTGTAGCTTTCCGACAAAGCCTTTTGGGCCTCGGCCGCCTGCTCCAATGTGGACGTCTCCAGTCCGCATCGGTCACAGACGTACCTTTCGGAGTCATACTCCGTATCCACCCCCCGGAAGCTGCCTTTGGCCTTATGCTTCTTCAAGTCCATCGAGCCGCACTCGTTGGGGCAGTCCTTCGTGTGTGCTTCGAATGTAGGCGTCATGGTTTTCTGGCCTCATGTAACGATACGAGCCAAAGTGTATTTCCTTTGAGCGCGAACTTGAGGTAGGCTCGACACCCCAGTCGCTTACTCCACCAGGTGAAGGCGAAAAGCTCACTATCGCGAATCACCTCTTTGTACGATCTCTGTGGAGGATTTCCTCCCGAGTAGTCCTGCTCCCTGACTTCGTCGAGCAAAGCCCTAAGAATCGATGGAAGATCCTCGACCAGATACCCGAGGTCAAGGAGATCCGCAACCAGACTCTCCTGGTCGACCACCTCGATCGAAGAGCTTGCGACCCGTTGCCGGGCTCTTGCAAGCTTTCCGGACAGTTCCTTGCGCGAAGGTTGTTTCATTGGCTATTTTAGTATCAATTGATACCAAGTCAAGAGGAATCCGGATAGGGCCCCTGTAGATATGTTGGCCCCGGCCGGTGCTTTGCTTTCAAGAGTGCACTTAACTCATATCCCCTCGCTTGGCAACAAAGAATGATGTGGCGCCTGCATTTTGAACAGTGGACATGGTGGGGACGTCCATGATTTTGAGCTTTATAAGAATTCATTACAGTTGATACGAGAGGCCCATGCCACGGAAAGCAAGAATAGACGCGGCGGGGGCGCTGCATCTGATCCTCGAGGGGATAGAAAGACGGAGGATATTCCGGTGCGATGATGACCGGTTGAATTTCGTTAATCGGCTCTCGGAATGCGGCCGGTGGGTGGCGTATGGTCAGGGAGGCTTACCGGAATGGAGTTCGGCTTATCGATCTCCGGAAGCGAAGTGGCGCGTCGTCTGAATGTAGACCGTTCGGCCATCTGCCGTGCGGTGAAGAGGGCGAAGGGGGATGAAGAGTTGATCGCAGCCGGAGCAGCCGTTCGGGAATTGCTCGAGACCGAAATAAGTCAACAATGAAACAACGTCCCTTTTCTGCGGTCGGTTACGCCGCGTCCAGGACCTCCCGAACCACCTTCAGCAACCGCCTCATTTCATAGGGTTTGCTCAGAACCTCTTTTGCCTCGAATTGAATAGCCGCCGCCGAAGATCCATTGGCGGAATACCCGCTGGCAATAATAACCTTTGCTTTCGGATCGATTTTCAACAGCTTCTCGAGGCACTCCTTTCCTCCCATCTTCGGCATGATGAAGTCCAAGATTACCAGGGAGATGCCGCTCCGTCGGCGTGCGTAAAGCTCTAATGCTTCTTGTCCGTTGGAAGCAGTGATAACGGTGTAGCCCGCTTGGCTGAGGACCTTTTTCCCAAGGTCTCTCAAGAGTTCCTCGTCATCCACAAGCAGAATGGTCTCAGTTCCGACACTGGGTATGGCTCTTTCCGTTTCGTAGTGGGATACCCGTGGCTCGTCTATGAGCGCCGGAAGGTAAATCATGAACGTAGCGCCTTGGCCGGGTTCGCTGTAACAGGCGATATAGCCCATATTTTGCTTGACGATTCCGTAAACAATGGCAAGTCCCAGACCTGTGCCCGCTCCTGATTCCTTAGTGGTGAAGAAGGGTTCAAATACGTGCTGAAGCGTTTCCTTATCCATGCCGACGCCGGTGTCCGATATGGTGAGCAGTATGTAATCACCGGGTACGGCTCCCGGATGCAGCATGCAAAACTCTTCATCCAGAGTGACATTTGCAGTTTCAATGGTAAACTTGCCACCCTCGGGCATGGCATCTCTGGCATTGACCGCAAGGTTCATCAGTACTTGATCCATCTGGGTGGGGTCCGCATTGACCCTGGCTAGATCATGGGCAAGTTTCAAATCGATCTCGACCATCTTGGGAATGGTTCTGCTCAGGATATTCCTGATCTGTTTCAGCTGTAAGTTCATGTCTATAGGCCGGGGCTTCATCGCAGACTTGCGACTGAAAGCAAGCAATCCCTGCACCAGGTCGGTTCCTCTCCTGCCCGCCTCGGCTATCCTTTCGAGATCCGCCCGATCCGGGTGCTCCGATGGTTTGTCCGACAGAAGCAACTCGGAGAAGCCCAGGATAATGGCCAGAATATTGTTAAAGTCGTGCGCAACTCCGCCTGCCAGCGTCCCTATAGCTTCCATTTTCTGGGCCTGAAAAAGCTGCGCCCTCAGTTTTTTTTCTTCGGTCCTGTCTGCTAAAAAGTATAAAAGGGCAGGCTCTCCAAGGTAATCAATTCTCTTCGGCCAGAAAACCAGATCGAGCAGTTCTCCGGTCATTTTCAGGGCCGTTCCCTCGAAAAAGCCGGGAATCGACTTCCCGGCCCGGCGTGCTATTCGTCTTTTTACAATAAGCTCTTGGGTCTCACTGGTGACAAGATCTTCCTGGGACGCACCAAGAACCTCCTGTGGGCTCTCATATCCAAAGAACTTCAGGAACGTCGGATTGACATAGACGACTTTATCGTCCTGCAAAATCTCGATGCCGAGAGGGGACCCTTCGATGAGGAGTCGATTTCGTTGTTCCGATTTTCTTAATGCCTCGTCCGACTGCTTTCGCTCGGTGATGTCCCGAAAAACGATCACCCTTCCCAAAATCCCGCCGTCTTCGCCAACCGGACCGGCTGTGAATTCCACGGGGAAGGCGGCGCCATCCTTTTTCCAGAAGACCTCTTCCCCTGCAAAATTGGAAATGCTTTCCCTCAAAGGGGCGCAAATGGGGCATTCCTCTTCCGGATAGGGACTCCCGTCCGCTTTGAAGTGGTGCCAGGTCGAATGGCTATGGCTGCCGACAAGCTCTCCTGTTTCATAACCGAGCATTCGCGCCGCTGCCGGGTTGACAAACGTGTGAATGCCACTGGTGTCCACTCCGAGTATTCCCTCCCAGACCGAATTCAGGATCAGTTGATGCTGCCTTCGAAGCCCGTCGAGCTGCTGCTCGGCCTTCTTGTGGGCATCAATATCCACGTTGGTTCCAATGGCCCGAAGCGCCCTCCCATGTTCATCCCGTTCCACCACTTTTCCACGGTCCAGAACCCACTTCCATTCCCCTCCTCTTGTTCTCATGCGGTGTTCGGCCCGATAGAATTCCGTACTTCCTTTGAAGTGATCGATCAGTGCTTTTCTAATAACCGACAGGTCGTCCGGATGGACAAGGCCTTTCCAAAAGCTCATCCGCCGGGGCACCTGATCAACGGTATAGCCAAGCGCTTCCACCCACCGCGAATTGAAATAGAGTTCATCCGTTTCGATATTCCAATCCCAGAGACCTTCCCTGGCTCCCTCGAGCGCCAGTTTCAGCCGTTCCTCGCTCTCGTACAAAGCCTTTTCAGTGTTCCTGGCCTCTTCTTTCGATACCTGGAGTTCATCGATCCTCGCGCGGAGTTCGTTCAGCTCGTTGAGGAGTTGCTTCTTGCTCTTGTGGTGGTCTCTCATATTTAGTCGCTTTCTTTGGAGATCCGGATGGTCGGGGCGCGATGATGAACCTCAGCTGATCATGGATCTTCCCAGGCCGGTGAACATCAAATTCGGGGAAACCTTGTCGGAGAAAGGCTCAGGCGCTCGGCCCCGAGAGGTCCCGACACATTTGGTATCGGTAAAAACAGCCTTTTCTAAACCAATTTCTTCAAGGATTCCGATTTGTTCAGAAGGGTGTTTTCGGAGCTTCCGCCCTTTGGCCAATTTTTCCCCGCCTTCCAAGCGAGGATACAATGGGGACGTCCATGCTTTTAAGCTTTATAAGAATTCATTTCACTTGATATGAGAGGCCCATGCCTCGGAAAGCAAGAATAGACGCGCCGGGGGCGCTGCATCATGCGATCGTCACAGGGATCGAAAGACGGAGGATATTCCGGTGCGATTCTGATCGGTTGAATTTCGTTAACCGGCCCTCGGAATGAGTCCCCGAAAGAAAAACCGACTGTTTGGCCTGGCCGAGTATAGAAAACCACGCCCATCTCTTGTTCAGGATCGGGAGAATAAAGGTATAAAAGCACGGACGTCCCCATTATTTCCTAGGAAAGGTCGAGGCGCACTTGCCGTTTATAAGGAATCCGGCAAACAGCAATTTCACTGGATATTTGAGATAGTGAAACCTGGGTTTGAGGATTCTTGTCAGAATGGGTGTCAGAGGGCTTCAGCGAGACGTACGGAGAGGCAAGAATTGTGTGCAAGGGGGGAATCAGGGGCGGCAAAAGGAGTGAAACATCCTCCATGCGAGAAGGAGGTCGGAAGTTGGCGTGTGATGGGGAAAGCGTAAAAAAGGAGAGGAGAGACCAACCGGGAACCTGAAAACTGATTCGGGTCAGGGAAAATAAGAACGGCCGAAAGAGCGTATGAGGTTATTCCAGTAATGCGCCGTACTTGAGCAATATATCCCTTTTGGTGATGGTTTCGGGGACGCCCGTGGGCATGAGGACGGTTCGGCCGCAGAGGATAAGGACCTCATAGGTGTCAAAGATTGCATAGCGGTGTTCGTCAAAGAGAATCAGCTTGTTGCCGTTTTCCTGTTTAACCTTTTGGCGAAACTTTCGTATGCCGGTCTCGTTTCCGGCCTGCTCAAGTCTATCCTGCTGGTCCATCCAGGTTTGGAAGGCGGTGGTAAGGGCCATGACGATCATGGTCAGATAGACATGGGCTCGGAAGGCGGAGGCATTGTTGCGGGGCGGACGTTGAATGAACCATGCCTGCTTGGCCTCGCGGAACACGGTATTTTCGATCTCACTTCTGGCGTCATAGCCGTCATAGACCTTAAGGGGTTTTTGTACGGGGGCGTTGGTAAGGATAACGAGAGTGTCGGCATTGGGGTTATTGACCTTGTAAGGGTCGTCTACGACCGCCACGGCGTTGATAGGGTTGGGGGCAAAGTCGGGACGATTTTCATGACTCCCACTTCCCTTCTCCCCGTAAAAGCCGGCAGAGATAAGGCCCTCGATGCCCACCACGCGCCAACGATCCATCACGGTGGTCTTGTTTTTCCCGGCCCCAATGGTGCGTTTTCTCTCTCTGGTTTGGGCAATGCCTGTCTCTATAAGGGAAAGAGCGTCCTTATAAACGTTCATATTGGTCTTGGCCGGGATGTAGAAGGTGATCTGCATGGTCTGTGCAAGCCACCACAGAAACGGGCCGTCCACAAAACCCCGATCAATGGCCAGAGATGCAATCGTGGCATGGGGGGTAAGGTTGCTTACGGCTTGGCTGACGACTTCGCGGGCGAAATCCAGATCGCTGTGCTCGATTGTCGCAAAGCGGATGGCAAGGGGAAGACGACTGACAGGGTCCCAGACGACCCAGAGCTTAAAACCGAAGACGGCTTCCATGACTTTACGGATACGGTTTTTTCTACGACGAAGCTGGGGGGCTTTCTCTTTGCCGACTTTCCCGCAGCCTTCACACGCTTCGGTGGATTGAATCTCCGAGGAATCCAAAAGGGCGTGGATGCGCTTGGGGAAGAAGGACTTGGCTGCCAGGATAGAGATCACACGGTTAAAGAAACGTTCCAGGGCGTGTGCGGAGATGGCCTGAATGTAGGCGGCGATGGAATCAGGGCAGAGAGGACCTCGGATGTTGTCCTCTGAGTTTTGATCGGCAGGAGGAGCGGAAGAGTTCTTTTTTCCCCTCTGAGAGGTGCCGTGGCGTATCTGTGTGCCGTTGAATCCCACAATCCTCATAAGGGGTTGGGATCGAAGGAGCACGGGGTGGATATGCCAAAAGAAGGCAAGGCCGGCCACGATGCGCATCACATAAATAAGGATGACGGCAGGGAAGGTGACATTGCTTGAGCGCTGGGTATGTTGAGGGTCAAGGTCCAGGAATAGATCCATGATGCCGAACTGATCCAGGAAGTAGAAGAACTCATCGAAGAGTCCTGCTTCGCCAAGGCCATAGACTTCGGAGATGTCTTTGCCCTCGGCGAGGTCTTTTGCGATACCGGCCTGGTCCCTGTGGGCGACGCACCAGGTGAGTCGTTCGGCGATTCGTTGAGAGGCCCGTTTGATCAAATCCATGGTGTGCGAGCGTAGCAGGCGAGGTGGGAGTTGTCAAACGGGTATTAGATATAACATATTGATAATACTACTAAAATAGGCCGCCATATCCTAACGGGACGGGCATTTGACCGTTGATCGAGGGGGGGGATGTATCATGCTTACGTTACGCCATCCTGTGGCCGTCTCAGCCCACGTGGCGAGGGCATATGGCGGCCCTCGGAATGGCAAGAGAAAAATCGAAAAACAACGACCAGGGGAAATTTTCCTAATTTTTTTTGCTCTTAAAAAGATTGCCTTCAGGATCTTTGAATCACTATTTCGAATATCCAGAGCAATTTCACGTAAAAATTGACAGTATATTGAAGAATCGTGTAAAATTTAATTTATAACTAAAGGGTACGATGATATTTGCAATTTTGACAGACTGATGACAATCTCAATCAACCGCTTGTCCCCCGCTGTTTGAGTCTTTGGCATGTGATCGTTACCTGTTCGGCGGTCTACCGGATTACAATGTATTCGAATCCAATAAGAGAAATGGAGGTCGCACATGGCCGTGAGAATCCGCCCATCCGTGGCCGTACTGATTTTTGCCATCGCATTTTTCTTAACCAATTCGGTTTCAACAGCCGAGAGTGATAAATCAGATTTTATTCCAATCATAGTAAACTTGCTATTAAGTGGCTATGCATCTTGAACCGATGTGGGGAAAACGGCCCTGGAAGGGCTGAAAGGCGTAACAAGGGTCGAGAGAGCAAGGATGAACTTCAAAGAGATCAACACAGTAGACTATTCCCCTGATCTGATCTCCATAGAAGAGATGGAGGCTGCTCTCCAAAAGGCAGGGACCTACCGCGGGACCGTAAAATAGTGTTTAATGGCGTGAGGCTGCGGGGAACTTTAAGGAGTTTTCCTCGGATTCCTTTCGAATTTTTGAAACAGGGGACATGGTGGGGACGTCCATGCTTTTAAGCTTTATAAGAATTCATTTCACTTGATATGAGAGGCCCATGCCTCGGAAAGCAAGAATAGACGCGCCGGGGGCGCTGCATCATGTGATCGTCACAGGGGTCGAAAGACGGAGGATATTCCGGTGCGATTCTGATCGGTTGAATTTCGTTAACCGGCCCTCGAAATTCGCCCCCGAAACGAGAACCGACTGTTTGGCCTGGCCGAGTATAGAAAACCACGCCCATCTCTTGTTCAGGATCGGGAGAATAAAGGTATAAAAGCACGGACGTCCCCATTATTTCCCTCGACCTCATCTGCAATCCCACCCAGTTCCTTTGTCGCTTATCCAGCCTTGGCCCAAACCAAGCACAACGGCCGAAACCCTTCTGGGCCGGAGAAACCCTGACGACGTGCTTTTCCATGCTGCCACGCAATGCGGTCCCGGATCGGTGCAGTTGCCGAGATTGCGTTATTGAAGGACCAACCCTGCCGGCATCAGCAACCCCAGAGTCCCCAATACCAGCGCCAGGATCATAAGGGAACGAAAACGCCACACGGTAAAGGCCTCGGCCGTACCCGCTTTAACCACCTTGCACCAGGGGAAATCCGGGATAGGTGGGATGGCCGCCGCGAACCACGGTTCGCCGTAAATCGCCTATAAAATCTTGCGCTTTGCCGCCTTCCATATGAAGCAAGATTTATGTTGGCGGTTTGTTCGCCCGACGAAATGAAAGCTAACCCTGTTGTGGATAATCACATCCGCTAAGCTCCAGACGACATTGTAACCACCCTGTGATTCACGATCGGCTGATAACATCCGGAATCAACGTGTGATTACCTAACGGCACTGTGTCGGGATCGCCTAATTTATCGATACGCCGATCTTTTTCAAACCGATCCAGTGCGATTATTCATTATCCTTGGAGCATTCAACGCGATTGCGCCCCAATTTCTTGGCTTGATATAGTGCAGCGTCTGCAGCTTGTATTACCTCATCCGCATTTCCGCTCCCGTCTGAGCTCACCACACCCGAGCTTACAGTCACCCGAATGGCCTTATCCGCTAAGACCATCTCTCGCTCTCCAACGGCCATTCGCACTCTCTCCAATACGTTTTTCGCTTCAACTTCCTGGACCCCTGGAAGAATAATCAAGAATTCCTCTCCTCCGTACCGCCCTACGGAGTCGTAGTCCCTGACTGTGGAAAGGATTCTCTTGGCGCATTCCCTCAGCACCCCGTCGCCCGTCAAATGTCCCAAAGAATCGTTCACTCGCTTGAAATGGTCAATGTCAATCATTGCCACACCGAGGCTCCTTCTTTCTCGTCGCGCTCGGGAGAGTTCCATCTTGAGCCGTTCGAGAATGGCGCCATGATTAAGGAGCCCTGTCAGCGTGTCAAGAGTTGCCTGTATCTTCAAAGCCTCCTTTGCGGAAACCAGTTCGGAGTGAAGTTCCACGATCCTTTGGCCGGCTCGGATGCGCACTCGGAGCTCCTGAGGGTGGAACGGTTTCACCATATAATCATCCGCACCCGCTTCTATGCCGACCACAACCTCTTCCTTTGACCCTTTCGAAGTCAGCAGGATGATGTACACGTAGCGTTCGTGCATGGGGATATGGGCTCTGATATTGCGGCACACCTCCACACCATCCATTTCAGGCATAATCCAATCAAGCACGACCAGTAGAGGTGGATTGTCCGCTTGCATCGCGCGCCATGCCTCGGCTCCGTCACGGACGGCGGTGACTTCGTAGCCGCACTTTGCCAGCGTGGATTCGAGGATGCGGCGGCTGGTCACATCGTCTTCAGCAATCAATACCCTCATAATGCGGTTCCGATTTCTTGGGTTCCATTTCAAACCCGGGTGTTCATTCTCCGAATGTCGCATGCGAAGCCAAGGCTTTGAACCGTTCGAATTCCCGGCCCATTTTCCGAACAAGGAAGAGCATGGTTTCTGTTTCACCGCGCTTTCCCGCGGATTCTATCTCGAGAGCCGTGTCGCGCAATCGCTGGGCTCCGATGTTGGCGGATGCTCCTTTAATCGAATGCGCCTGCCGAACTGCGACTGACATATCGTTCTTTCTCAAGGCAGATTCCAGCTTTTCCATCTGAATAGGCAGATCTTCCACATAACCCATCAGGATATCCCTACACAGGTCCTCGTCCCCCTCGAGTCTATGGAGTAGTGATGTCCCGTCAAAGATTTCTTTTTCCGATTCCGGCGCCGGTGCTTCGGGGGGTTCAGGGGGTTCCAACCGCAGAGTTCCGGAAGACTGTCTCTCTATGGCATCCGCGAGTTCCTTGGGCTGGATGGGCTTGCTCACGTAATCGTCCATTCCCGCGGCGAGACATCGTTCTCGATCCCCTTCCATGGCATGTGCGGTCATGGCGATTATGGGAATTCTTGGATTACGAACCCTGGATTGGGGGTCCCGAATGGTCTGGGTGGCTTCAAAGCCATCCATTTCCGGCATCTGGACATCCATTAAGACCAGGTCGTAGGACTTCCGTTCAAGGGCCTCGACGGCTTCCGCGCCGTTCGAAACCACATCGGCGCGGTAGCCAAGTTTGCCCAGCATCCCTAAAGCCACCTTCTGGTTTACGATGTTGTCCTCGGCAACGAGAATACGAAACCGGCCCTTCTGGTTTTCCGCCAGTGTATGCCTTGTAATGAGGGAGGGAGCCGGCGCCGTCACACCAGCGCTTCTCGCGCCGACCGCAGTGGCTATCGCATCGTAAAGCTGAGAACGTTTAACCGGCTTGGTGAGGTACGCACCAAAACCGATTTCCCTCAGGCGGGCGGCATCACCCCGCTGGCCGACGGACGTAAGAAGGACAAGGATGGTGCTCGCCAGATTCGGATCTCCCTTGATGATTTTTCCGAGCGTCTCACCGTCCATTTCAGGCATGTGCATGTCCAGGATGGCAACACCGAAGGGCCTCTTTTGAGATGCGGCCTCTGTCAGCTTCTCGATCGCCTGCTTTCCATCCACGGCCTCTTCATAGACGCAACCCCATGATCCAAGGTACCCCGTAAATACTTTCCTGTTGGTGGCGTTGTCATCCACGACTAGGATCCGCTGCCCTCGGATATCCTCGGGAATGACGATCTCCGCCTCCCGGCCCTCTGGTTGCTTTTCCAAATTCACTGTAAACCAGAACATAGATCCCTTGCCTTCGGCGCTCTCCAACCTAATCCGTCCATTCATCGCCTCCACCAGTTGACGGGAAATGGCCAATCCCAGACCTGTGCCACCATATTTACGCGTGGTCGAGGCGTCCACCTGAGTGAAAGGTTGAAACAGACTACTAACTCGGTCCTCGGGAATACCGATTCCGGTGTCGAAAACGCTGAAACGCACCCGTACGTGGGTATCGGTTTCTTCTTCTATCCCAACTCGGATGAACACCTCGCCTTTTTCGGTTAACTTGATGGCATTGCCTGCCAGGTTGACAAGGATTTGACGCAAACGACCGGGATCACCGCGCAGGAGCGAGGGAAGTTCGGGGGCAACCCAGCACACAAACTCAAGCCCCTTTTCGCTGGCTTTAACAGCCAGGGTATCGACAAGATTCTCTACGGTGACCCTGATATCAAAGTCGACGGAATCCAGCTCCAGTTTTCCGGCTTCGATTTTGGAGAAGTCCAGAATATCGTTTATCAGGCCCAGCAGAGCATCCGAGCTCGTGCGAATCAGTTCAGCGTAATCGTGCTGTTCCGGGGTGAGCTTCGTATCGAGGAGCAAAGTGGTCATTCCAACGACACCGTTTAGAGGGGTACGAATTTCGTGGCTCATATTGGCGAGAAATTGAGTCTTGGCCACGTTGGCTATCTCCGCTGCCAAGGCCATCCTGTTCGCGTCCGCAATGGCTTGTTCAAGCTGCCCGTTCAGCTGCAACAGGTCGCGGTTGGCGGTTTCGGCCGCCAGTTTGGCCTCTTGCAGAGCCTGCTCCATTTTCTTGCGTTCGGTGATGTCCCGCGCGATTGCGGCGACCCGGTCAGTTTTGCCTTCCTCCCCTTGGATCCGGACGCCTCTGGCCCAGACCCACCGAATGGAACCGTCAGGTCGGACGATCCTGAATTCCATATTGTATTCCGCCCGGCCCTGAAGGAACGCTTCCAAGGTCAAATACACCTTCTGTCGATCCTCCTCATGCACGGCTTCCAGCCATTTCCTATGATCTTTGTACGCCTCCTCTCGCTTAAGGCCCCACACCTGTTCAAAGGAGGGGCTGAGATACAGAATTCGCCTCGGCCTTTCGAAGGTAGCCAGGAAAAACACGTCCTGGATGTTTTCCGCCAGTTCCGTGAACCGTTTTTCGCTTTCCTCCAGGGCTCTTTCGACCTTCTTCTGCTTTGTATTGTCGCGGACAATCCCTTGGAAGGCAACGGGACGGCTGGAATCATCACGGATTACAACCCATTTGTCATGCATCCATCGAACGGATCCATCCTCATCCAAAAACCGGTATTCAATCTCTCCGCCGGGGCAACCCGGTACTAGAGATGCTTGCGCCGCTTTCCGCACCTTGTCCCTGTCGTCTGGATGGATACGCATCAACACAGTCTTTCGACTTACTATTCGACCGTGTTCTTTGTCGTCAATTCCAAACAGATCAGCGAATTTCTTATTCCATAATACAAATTCCGTTGAGATAATATCATATTGAAAAATTCCATCTTGTGATTGTTCCACAATGGTCTTGAAACCGTCAGGTATCGAGTTCCTTTCTTTGTGTTCTGAATCCACTTTTCCCGATTCATATCTAAGGTTCGTTGGATACTCATTCGCTTCCATGGTGTATGTCCTAAATTAAAGAATGCGTGACCCCGGTTCATCAGACAGTTGCATCTCGTGTATCAATAAATTAGAGGCCTCGAACACCTATGTGTACGTGCGTTCTGCCTTCAAGAGTCTTTTGCAGGAATGATGCACGCCTTGTTTACGAACCTCCGTTCAGGGCTGCAGTCGCGGTATTGGGGCGAGTCCGAAACAAGGACCGAGTCCTGCGCCATCCTTGGAGCGTTTTGGGCCTTTTCCGAAGTATGCGAACAAAAAATGAACATTTGCCATTATTTGGATAAATTAAACCCTTCACGTCCTATCGTCAAAGCATTTCTGACGCCTGTACTTTTAAGCCATAATTCGTCAACCAAAGCGCTGATTGGGACAATACATTCCAAGAGCCTCGCTCCTCTATATCAGCCTCTTATCGTCCCGTCGAATAGCTCACTCAAATACGCAGCCACATGTCCCAAAATCCACCGCGCATCCCTGTCTTCCGGGCTCGCCAAGCTCGCTCATTCTCCTTTTCGCTACGCTGAAAACCAATGAGCCAAAAGCAGATGGCTCGCTTGTCTTTTTCGCCCATCAGGAGGTGATGCCGATGCTGCTGGATCGGGACATGTGGCTTTTGTGCCGCATTGGTGAGATGCGCAGAGACGAGCAAATCAGGATCGAAGAGAAAACATGGGAAGGGGGACGGAGTTGATTTTGCATGGGAAGGGGGACGGGGTTGATTTTGTGCGTTTCTATTCTTCAGCGGACTTACCTCGCCGCCGATTCCTCACGGACTCCGCAAGAGGCATGGTCGTCACATACGAGGAGCGTGGGTATGACCCAACTGAACCCGTCCTGAGCAATGAGGACTTCCGCCTCTTCGGGGCCCCAGGCGCCCGCCTGGTAATTGGGAAAGCCGGTGAACTTCATACTCCCCCAAACATCGAGAATGGGCGTAATCACCGACCATGCCGCCTCCGTCTCATCCCCCCGCATGAATAATGTGCGGTCCCCCAGCATGACGTCCAACAGCAGCGTCTCGTAGGCATCCGGCGAAGGTATTTTAAAGACCTCGTGATAGAAAAACCGCATGGTCACCGGAGAGAGCTGCATGGTTGCCCCCGGATATTTGGTTTCGAAGCGAAGCAGAATGCCCTCCTCAGGCTGGATGGCGATGATCAAACGGTTCGGATGCAAATCCAGCACCGTGGTCGGAGGGAAGGTCTGGTGAGGTACGGTTCGGAACTGAATGGATATCTCGGAGACTCTGGCAGGAAGACGTTTGCCGGTCCTCAGATAGAAGGGCACGCCCTGCCACCGCCATGTGTCTACAAAGAGCCGCACGGCGGCGAAAGTCTCGGTGAACGAGTTCGGTTCGACATTCGGTTCTTCGCGATAGCCGCATACATGCTTCCCTTCGATCCAGCCGGCGCCGTACTGGCCGCTGACGGCAAACTGATGGATCTGTTCCGTGGCGATCGGACGGATGGCATGAAGCACGTCCACCTTCTTGTTGCGAATTTCGTCATCCGCCAACGAGACAGGAGCTTCCATGGCCACCAGGCACAGGATCTGAAGCAAATGGCTTTGCACCATGTCCCTCAATGCTCCGGCGCTGTCGTAATAATGGCCTCGATGCTCGACTCCCACTTGTTCCGCAACCGTAATCTGTACGTGATCGATATAGCGCCTGTTCCACACGGGCTCGAAAAGGGTGTTGCCGAAGCGGAAAGCAAGAATGTTCTGAACCGTTTCTTTTCCAAGGTAGTGGTCGATACGAAATATCTGTGATTCGCGGAACACATCGGAGAGGATCCGGTTCAGTTTCCGAGCAGAATCCAGGTCGCGGCCAAAAGGCTTTTCTACGACAATTCGGTCCCGCTCCCTGTCCTGATGTAAATTTGCTCCAGCCAGTCCTTGGGTCACCGTCTCGATCATCCCGGGCGGCAAAGCAAGGTAAAAAATCCTGTTTGCCCGTGTCTTAAAGGCCTTGTCCTGTGCCGCAAGTTTTTTCGCAAGGTCGGTATAGGCCTTTTTCTTGCTCAGGTCGACCTTCAGGAATTTCAGATGCGACGCAAAGGATTCCCACGATTCCGAGTCGGCCCGGCCCCGGCGTGAAAACGTTTTTACCCCATCACGCAGATGGTTTCGGAAGTTCTCGTCATTCATGTCTCCATGACCGATTCCGATGACTTCAAACCGCTCGGGCAGTAACCCGTCGAGAAAGAGGTTGTGAAGCGCAGGCATCAGCTTGCGCTGGGTGAGATCCCCTGCGGCGCCGAAAATGATGAATACGGTAGGATCAAGATGTGCGTTCGCTTTCATGGTTTGTCTCCTCCACGCAGGCCTCCCTATAATAAGGCCACGCATTGTCGGCGCCGGCTTTCTCATCCAGGCTTCCCGTTCAATTTCCGTGAGGGCGTTCTTTCAGGATGGGAGCCTCGGCCGTCTCCCCCGGTAACGAGTCGCCCTTATTCTGTTTCCTATCTCATGTCGGATCATGCCAAGGAATAGGGTCCATGGTGCATTCTCAGGCAAACGATACACTATTTGCCGCCTCCTGCAGCCCGTACACTCCGATGAATTCCTTGAAATCAAAGGTGTTCGTCCCTGCCGGGGAAGACGCTCGAGTTCTAGTTTTCTCCGGGCGTCGGATTTCTTTCTCTGTGAGTGTACTCGAGATCGTTTTCGTCTCCGGTCTTGTTCCGTTGATCAAAAAGATACCATCCTCATAATCCTTAAATACAGGACTGAATGGATTCTTTTGAAATAAAGTCCTACTATTCTGTTCTCAATACATCGCACCGGGAGATTATTTTCTGCAACATGCAGTCAAGAGGAGAAATACCATGTCGGACAAGCTTGAAAAACTGGAAAAATTAGCGAAGCTGATCCGCTACTATATCCTAACCGCTACAACAAAGGCCGGTTCGGGCCATCCCACTTCTTCCCTGTCGGCCACGGAACTGATGGCAGGGCTTATGTTCGGAGGCCTATTCCGCTTCGATCCGGATCATCCTGAGCACCCCAACAACGACCGTCTGCTCTTTTCCAAGGGACATGCCTCGCCGCTCTTTTATGCGTTGTGGCTTGCCGCGGGAAAGGTGACAGCGGAAGAAATGATGACCTACAGGGAATTCGGCAGTCCCTTGGAAGGGCATCCCACTGTTGCGTTCCCCTTCACGGAAGCGGCTACCGGTTCGCTGGGACAGGGCCTGTCCATCGGTCTGGGCATCGCACTGAATGCAAAGTATCTGGACGAGCTTCCTTACAGGACGTACGTGCTCCTCGGCGACAGTGAAATGGCGGAGGGTTCTCAATGGGAGGCTCTGCAACTGGCGGCCTATTATAAGCTGGACAACCTCGTAGGCATCCTCGATGTAAATCGTCTGGGCCAGCGTGGGGAAACCATGTACGGTCATGACCTGGAGGCCTACCGGCAAAGGATTTCCGCTTTCGGATGGGAAACCATCCTGATTGACGGTCACTCGTTCGAGGAAGTCCTGGATGCCTACAAGAGAGCCTCCGCCGTGACGGAAAGGCCCGTCATGGTCATTGCCAAGACCATCAAAGGTAAGGGGGTCTCCTTTGTGGAAGACAAGGACGGCTGGCACGGCAAGGCCTTGAGCAAGGCGGATCTGGAGAAAGCGCTCAAGGAAATGGGCGAAGTGGATACATCGGTTCGGGGAGAGATCGCGAAACCCCGGGATCTGAGACCTGAAGAACCCGACAGGAGAATGGCGGCGGCAACGTCCTACCGGAAAGGGGAATCCATTCCAACCCGGAACGCGTATGGAAATGCACTGAAACGGGTCTTCCCACAATTCCCGAACCTGGTCAGCCTTGACGGCGAAGTGAGTAATTCCACCCAAGCTGAATACTTCAAGAAAGAGCATCCCCAACGTTTTTTCGAAATGTTCGTTGCAGAGCAAAATATGGTGGGGGCGGCTTTAGGTCTTGCCACCCGCGGAAAGCTACCTTTTGTTTCCACCTTCGGCGCCTTCATGAGCCGGGCCTTCGACCAGATCCGCATGAGCCCCTACTCGAACGCCAACATCAAATTCGCGGGATCCCACGCGGGGGTGTCCATCGGGCAGGACGGCCCCTCCCAGATGGGACTCGAGGATATCGCCCTGTTTCGTTCGATCCTGGAAAGCGTGGTCCTCTACCCCTGCGATGCGGTATCCGCCGACCGGCTGGTGGAAGCAGCGGCCGGGCATGAAGGCATCGTGTACATTCGTACGACTCGTGGCGGCGCCCCGGTCATTTACGATAACGATGAAACCTTCCCCATCGGAGGATCCAAAACCCTGAGAACAAGCGACCATGACAAAGCCACATTGATCGGCGCCGGAGTGACCCTGCATGAGTGCTTGGCCGCACATGGGGAGCTGAAAAAACAAGGCATCGCGGTCCGGGTCATAGACCTGTACAGCGTGAAACCCATAGACAGAGAGACGCTGCAAACCGCCGCGCTGGATACCGGCCTTATCGTCACCGTCGAGGATCATTATCCGGAAGGAGGCCTAGGGGAAGCGGTCAAAAGCGTTCTCTCCGGCTCGGCGACGCCTGTCCACTCTCTGGCGGTGCACAAAAGACCGAGGAGCGGAAAACCTTCCGAGCTCTTGGATTATGAAGGTATTTCCAGTAAGGCCATCGTCGGAACGGTTAAAGAGAAGTTGGGCTGATCGGCCCGGCGTCATGCGAGATCTCTGAAATAGTTTGGAAGGCAAGTTGGCCAAGCGTCGACTGTTGATTTCCAATCATTAGGTTTAGACTGAAAGAGGAAGGAAAACCATGAAAGAGAATCCGTTACTCAAAGTCCGGGACCTGGGCCAGAGCATTTGGCTGGATTATTTGAGCCGAAAGATGATCGCCTCCGGCGAATTACAGGAGCTTATTGAACGAGACGGCCTTCGGGGGATGACCTCAAACCCGAGTATTTTTGACAAAGCCATCACCGGAAGCCAAGATTATGACGATGACGTCAGGACGCTCGCCTTGGAAGGAAAGAGCAAGGAAGAAATCTACGAGGCGCTGACGGTAAAAGACATTCAGGACGCGTCGGACCTGTTTCTACCCGTATACGATGAATCCGAAGGCAAAGCGGGATTTGTGAGCCTTGAAGTCAACCCCCATCTGGCTCGGGACGTCGAAGGAACCAATTCGGAAGCTCGCCGGTTGTGGAAGTTATTGAATCGACCCAACGTATTCGTCAAGGTCCCTGCCACCAAAGAAGGGCTTCAATGCATCCGTCAACTGATCAGCGAAGGGATCAATGTCAACGTGACCTTGCTTTTCGGTCTCCCGAGGCACCGCGAAGTGGCTCAGGCTTTCATACTCGGCTTGGAAGACAGAGCCAAGGCAGGAAGATCGCTCGATACAATTTCGTCGGTGGCCAGCTTTTTCCTGAGCCGGATCGACGTGCTCGTCGATCCCATGCTCGAGAATTTGATCAAGGAAGGCGGTCCCAAGGCGGCGGTTGCGAAGGCAGTCCTTGGCCAAGTGGCTATTGCCAGCGCCAAGGAGGCCTACCGGATCTACAAGGAGATTTTTGGTGGAAAGCGGTTCCGTGAGTTGCAGGAAGAAGGAGCCCGACCCCAGAGAGTATTGTGGGCCAGCACGAGCACCAAGAATCCGAATTACTACGATGTGAAGTACGTCGAGCCGTTGATCGGTCCGGAAACCATCAACACCTTGCCTCAGGAAACGCTCAACGCTTATCGAGATCATGGAAACCCGGCCCCGAGGCTGGAAGACGACCTTGAAGCCGCCGGAGAAGTGCTCGAACGCTTATCCGACCTGGGTATCGACATCGATCAGGTGACCAGGCAACTGGAAGACGAAGGCATCGAAAAGTTCAACCAACCCTATGACAATTTGATGTCGAACCTTGAAGAAAAGCGCGCCGCCGCCCGGCGGAAAGGGTAGACGCCCGACCACTCGAACCGGGAGGCTATGAGAGAGCGGTTCGTGAAACGATCGGGCATTTGGAGAAAGACGCTGCCGCCGGGGGATTGTTCAGTTCAGGAAAATCCTTCAAGAGGCGCTCGCCGGAGGAAGATCGCTATGAGTGAAGATCCCGTCGGCATTCTCGGTCCGGGCATCGGCGATCCGCTTGAAGAACAACGAGGTGGGAATACATGACCGACAGATCATGCGACATCGGATTGGTAGGCCTGGGGGTCATGGGCAAGAACTTTGCCCTTAACATGGCCGACAAGGGTTTTCACGTGGCAGTCTACAACCGGACGGAAGAAAAGACCCGCCTGTTCATGAGCGACGAGGCGGGTCATCGATCGATTGAAGCAGGATATACTCTGGAAGAATTCATCGGAATCCTGAAGAAACCCCGAGCAATCCTCCTGTTTGTTCCAGCGGGGGATGCGGTGGATGAGGTGATCAGCGAACTGGTGAGAAACCTTGAATCCGGAGACCTGATCATCGACTGTGGAAACTCCCACTTCAAGGATACCGACAGGAGGGAAGAGTCGCTTTCGAAGGAAGGCGTTCTCTTCCTCGGCATGGGGGTCTCGGGAGGCGAGTCCGGCGCCCGTCATGGTCCCAGTCTGATGCCGGGGGGACCAAAAGAAGCCTTCGAACGGGTCCGAACCATCCTGGAGCCTTCCGCCGCCCGGGTAAAAGGAGAACCCTGTGTTGCCTATCTCGGTCCCCGGTCTTCGGGACATTATGTGAAGATGGTTCACAACGGCATCGAGTACGGGATTATTCAGCTCATTGCCGAGAGTTATGATCTTCTCAGACGGGGCCTCGGTTTTGACATTGAACACCTGCAATCGATCTATGAAGAATGGAACGCGGGAATATTGGACAGTTACCTCATCGAAATCACGGCTCGGATCCTGGGCCAAAAAGACGGCAAAAGCGGCAATCCTCTGCTCGACATGATCCTCGATCGCGCCCGCCAGAAGGGTACGGGTAAATGGACCTCCAGGGACGCGCTGGATTTGCAGGTTCCTGTTCCTACAATTGACATTGCAGTCGCGATGAGGAACATGTCGGATTACGCTTCAGAACGCCGGAAGGCGGGCGCAGCGCTCAGGGGACCCTCCAACTCGTTCACTGGAATTCGGGAAATCTTCATACAAGAGCTGGAAAAGGCGCTCTTTGCCGCCGTCCTTCTAACGTATGCACAAGGAATGAGCCTGCTGAGGAGAGCTTCCCTCACGTACGAATACGACCTGGACATGGAAGCGGTGGCCCGAATCTGGAGAGGGGGGTGCATCATTCGAGCCGCCCTGCTTGAAGACATTCGTCACGCATTCCGGATGCAGCCGGACCTGGAGAATTTGACCCTTTCCCCGGAGATAGGCGAACGCCTTCTGCAAGCGCAAGAACACCTCCGGAGTGTGGTGTGCACCGGAGTCGAACTCGGCATTCCGGTTCCAGGGTTCATGTCTGCGCTTGCCTACTACGACTCTTACAGGAGCATTCGACTTCCCGCCAATCTGATCATGGCTCAGAGGGACTATTTTGGAGCACACAGATACGAAAGGACCGATGCGGAAGGAACGTTTCACACGGATTGGGAGTCGTGAAGATCCCTCGCAAGTCCGTGAGCGACAACGTCCTTATGGCGCGGTCGGCTCGATCTTTCACCCTTCGATTGTATATATATTCTCATTTAACCTGTATAATATGACCCACATCCGGAGTGAAGCTTTCACAGGTTCGTGAAAGCAGAAAAAATCGGATAAGTTCCTAAGCTCTTGATCATCCAAAGGCTGTTCTTACCAACGCAAGGGAGGCGATCCGTGTCTAACGGCTTCTCACCTTGGGAACCGGGTATTCTAAGTCTTTTCGCCTACACGGCGGTGGTCCTGGCGATGACGGGGATCCTGCTTTTCTTCTGTAGCCGGCTCGGGGAGAAGAAACCAAGCCCGGAAAAAGCACGCCCCTACGAGTGCGGCATCATCCCCACGGGTTCGGCTCGGTTTCACTACCCTATCCCTTTTTACCTGGTGGCCATCTTCTTTTTGATTTTCGACGTGGAGGCCGCCTTCATATTTTCCTGGGCTGTGGCGTTCGAGCAACTGGGCTGGATTGGTTATCTGAGGATCACGTTCTTTATTGTCGTGCTACTGTTCAGTCTCTTCTATGTCTGGAAAAAAGGAGCGCTTGATTGGAAGAAGGCAGAGTAAAAGCGCCACAAGACGTTGAAGATTTTATCGAAAGTAAGATCAACGATCTTATCAACTGGTGTCGCGGGTACAGTCTATGGCCCATGTTTTTCGGTCTTTCCTGCTGTTTCATCGAGCAGATGGTCACATACACATCGCGGTACGACATCAGCCGATTCGGGGCCGAGGTCCTGCGTGGCACTCCGCGACAATCGGATCTTCTCATCACTTCGGGCACCATTTTTAAAAAAATGGCGCCTGTGATCCTTCGGTTGTACGAGCAGATGCCCGAACCCAAGTGGGTCATGTCCATGGGCTCCTGCTCCAACTGCGGCGGTATGTACGATGTGTATAGCGTTGTCCAGGGGATCGACCAGATCCTCCCAGTCGATGTGTATATTCCGGGGTGTCCTCCCCGGCCCGAAGCCGTCATGCAAGGGCTGATGCTTCTTCAGAAAAAGATATCGTCCGAGGAGAGACCTCTCCGGTCCATCCTCCGCCTTTCGGGAGGAACCCAGGGTAGCCAAAAAGCGATCCTCGTGGACGGAGTCACCAAGTCCCGCGAACCCCGCGGACCCGGTTACCACGGTACACCGCCCCGGGGCACGGCCGTGACGCCGCCGGCATTTTGGGAGAGCCGCTCCGATCTCATGTGGACCCCGCCTCCGCGCCGCATCGAAATCAGCGAGAGGGACCGTCGGTTGGCCGCTTCTCTGAAGGAGCGGTTTGGAGATCGTATACGGCAAACGCCGTACACTTCCGACATGCTCACCTTGCATGTGGAAGCTGCGTCTCTAAAGGACGTCTTGCGTTTTCTGAAGACGGAATCCAATCCAAAATTCCGGCGGCTGGACGATCTGACGGCCATTGACGAGTCCGCCCGCCGCAATCCAAAGGAATACCCGGACTACACCCTGGTATATCATCTGCTTTCCTACGATTCCGCCGGCCGGGTGCGTCTGAAGGTCCCCCTGTACGGAAAGGACCCCATCGCTCCAAGCATCACGGAGATCTGGCCCTCCGCCAACTGGTACGAACGGGAGGTGTTCGATCACTTCGGAATAGGATTCCAGGGCCATCCCAGGCTGCGCCGGCTCATCATGCCCCCCGATTGGGAAGGGCACAGCCTGCGGAAAAGCTTTCCCGGGCGGGCGACGGAAATGGCCCCCTACACCCGCGCGGATGCTGAAAGGCTCCAGCCCCTCGATGCCGGCGACTATTTCGCCCCTCAGGGCGACGAGGAGTATCTGCTCAATATCGGTCCTCACCACGTGGGCGCCCACGGCCTCATGCGCTTTATCCTGCTGGCCCGAGGAGAGTCGATCCGCGGCCTGGACATGGATATCGGCTACCACCACCGGGGCGTCGAGAAAATCGGTGAACGCCAGTCCTGGCACCAATTCATGCCCTACACGGACCGGGTGGACTACCTCAGTGGTGCGGCCAACAATATGTCCTACGTACTCTCCGTGGAGACGCTGGCGGATATCAAAGTTCCTGACAGGGCCCAATTCATACGGGTGATGCTTTCGGAGTTCTTTCGTATCAGCAACCATCTGATGTGGCTCGGAGAACTCGCCCACGACACGGGCGCCATGAGTCCCGTCTTTTACACGGTGAGCGATCGCGAAAGGATCATGGACATCGTCGAGCTCATTACCGGCGCCCGGCTGCATCCGGCCTGGTTTCGACTGGGCGGATTGGCGGCCGACCTTCCGGAAGGGTGGAAGGAAGCCGTGGACCACTTTGTGCGTGTGTTTCCTGACCGCATCAAAGCGTACGAGTCACTGCTGACGCACAACGCCATTTTCGAGGGCCGAACCCGTGACGTGGGTTATCTCTCATTGGATGACGCCATCGAATGGGGAATTTCTGGGCCGGTCCTGCGCGGCAGCGGTCTGGATTGGGACGTGCGTAAGAGCATGCCGTACTCGGGTTACGAAGCGTTCGACTTCGATGTTCCCTGCTTCAGCGAGGGAGACAGTTACGCACGGTATCTGGTCCGAATCGAAGAAATGCGCCAGAGCCTGCGAATCGTCGAGCAGGCCGCCGCGCAGATGCCTCCGGGCCGTTATGTGACCGATGATTACCGATACGCCATTCCCCCGAAAAATGAGACCCTGAGAGACATCGAGACCCTGATCCACCATTTTATCAACGTGACCCGCGGCCCCAAGATCCCCCGTGGTGAGGCCTACCTGACCACTGAAAGTCCACGAGGAGAACAGGGCTATTACGTAGTAAGTGACGGTCTCAACATGGCTTATCGGATGCGGATCCGTACACCCGATTTTGCTCATATTCAGGCCATGCCGTTGATGGCTGTGGGCGAACCCATCGCCAACCTCATCGCCATCATCGGTTCGGTCGATTACGTTATGCCCGACACGGACAGGTAGGAATGCTCCCATGCTGCCGAAGGAACTTAAGGAGAGGCTCCAAAAACAGATCGAGGAGAACGAGCACCCCCGCGAAGAAGTAGTCAACGTAATGTACGCCGTCCAAAATCATTACGGCTACATGAGCGATGAGGCGCTCTGCGAGTCGGCTTCCCTTCTTGGCCTGACGCCTCTGGAGCTCGAGGAACTCGCCACGTTCTATGATTTCATTTATCGCGAACCGGTAGGGAGATTCGTAATCCACGCCTGTGACGGGGCGGTGTGCTGGATGTTCGGCGAGGTATCCGTGGTGGATTACCTCTGCAGGAAACTGAATATCAACATGGGCGGAACGAGCAAGGACGGCCTGTTTACCGTCTTACCATCCGTCTGCATCGGTTATTGCGATTACGCCCCGGCCATGCTCATCAACGGAGAGTTTTATGGCCACCTGACACCGGCGAGGATCGATGACATTTTGGAAAAGCTAAGAATAGAGCATTGCACTTTGGTACCGGACCGGTGATTCCCATGGGCGAGCTCGTACTTCTCAAGAACTACAGGCCGGACAGACCCGCGACGATTGATGAGTATCGCCGGAGCGGCGGTTACGAAGCCCTTACCAAAGCGGTTCTGACACTAAAACCGAACGAGGTGGTTAAGCAGGTCAAGGACTCCGGACTGCGGGGCCGGGGGGGCGCCGGCTTCCCCACGGGAATCAAGTGGTCCGGCGTTCCCGAGACGGCTCCGTTCCCGAGATATGTGGTGCCCAATACGGACGAGATGGAACCGGGAACCTTCAAGGATCGCGTTCTGGTCAATGCAGATCCTCATCTGGTTATAGAGGGTATCGTGCTGGCGGCCTACGCCATTTCAGCGCAAAGGGGGATCTTTTTCGTCCGTCCTTCTTATGAAATGGATGCGGAACTCATCGAGAGGGAACTTGAAGTCGCCAGAAATGCCGGATACCTCGGAGATCGTATTCTGGGAAGTGAGTTTTCCTTCGACATCACCGTCCATCGGAGCGCGGGCCGATACATTTGCGGGGAAGCCACGGCTCAGATCAACGCCATCCAGGGTAAGCGACCGCATCCTGTGAAGGGCGGTCCCCACATGACCGAAGAGGGCCTGTGGAAACGGCCGACTCTGGTAAACAATGTCGAAACACTCTCCTGTGTGCCGTACATACTGAGACACGGACCCGATTGCTTCAAAGGCCTGGCAAAATCGGAGAAGGGAGCGGGAACCAAGCTCTATACCGTTTCGGGGAAGGTCTGTCGGCCCGGTTGCTACGAGATGCCCATGGGCACGCCCCTGAGCGAAATTATCGAAGGCCCCGCCGGAGGCATGCTCCCGGGTGCGGAGTTCAAGGCGTGCTTGCCGGGAGGCGCCTCTACCGGGTTTATGTCGAAAGAATTCTACCACACCCAGATGGACTTCGACCCCCTGAAGAAGGCGGGGCAGCGACTTGGCACCGGCGCCATCATCGTTTTCGATCGAGACACGTGCCTGGTCGGCGTCACTCTGAACCTCATCCAATTTTTCGTTCGCGAGTCCTGCGGGTTCTGCACGCCTTGCCGGGAGGGATTGCCTTTTGTCCTGGATCTGCTTCAACGAATCGAAAACGGAGAAGGGGAAGAATCCTTCATTCCCATGCTGCGCGAAATGGCGTCGTTTATGGATCACGCTTATTGCGCCTTTGCCCCCGGGGCGGCGGCGTCCGTTCACCACCTGCTGAAGTACTTCATGGATGAGGTGCAGGAACACATCAGCCGGAAGCAGTGCCCTTTCAAGTCAGGCGGGCCGTCAGTGGAAAAAAGGGAGGAATGAAATTTCGTGCCAAAGCTGACCATTGACGATCGGGAAGTCGAGGTTCCAGCCGGAACCAAGGTGATCCAAGCCGCAGAGCGCCTCGGCATCATGATTCCCCGTTTCTGCTACCATGAGGCTCTCGGATCCTTAGGAGCCTGCCGCATGTGCGCCGTGAAATTCAAAGAGGGTCCGGTCAAAGGCATAGAAATGAGTTGTATGGTGGAAGCCGAGGACGGCATGGTGGTTTCCACCGTGGACCCCGAGGCCGTATCGTTCCGAAAATGGATCATTGAATGCCTCATGTTGAATCATCCCCTCGATTGCCCTGTGTGTGACGAAGGAGGCCACTGCCTCCTCCAGGATGAAACCGTCTCGGCAGGCCACGGGATCAGACGTTATCTTGGGAAGAAACGCACCTATCGGGACCAGGACCTGGGTCCTTTTGTGCAGCACGAAATGAACCGATGCATTCACTGCTGGAGATGCCGGCGCTTTTATCAGGATTTTGCGGGTTATCGCGACCTGGGAGCCATGCAAATCGCGAACCATACCTATTTCGGCCGATTCCAGAGCGGGCCTTTGGAGAGCCCCTTTTCCGGGAATCTCATCGACCTCTGCCCCACAGGCGTATACACGGATAAACCCGCCCGCTTCAAGGGCCGCCGGTGGGACTTCGAACGAGGTCCTTCCTTGTGTATTCATTGTTCCCTGGGATGCAACACCTCGGGCAGCGCTCGCTACCGGGAGATGGTACGGCAGGAAGGTCGTTTGAACAAAAAGGTAAACGGCTATTTCATTTGTGACCGGGGGCGTTTTGGTTTCGATTTCGCCAACCACCCCGATCGCATGCGAAAAGCGCGGGTGGGCGACCGGGAGGTTCCCTGGGAGGAAGGGATTCGGGCGGCCGCCGACAGGCTCGACCGGATCGGCCGCGAGGCCGGAGCCGAGGCTGTGCTTTGCGTCGGCTCGGCTCGATGCAGCTTGGAAACCCAGGGTGCGCTCAAGCGCCTTTGCAGGCTCTCGGGTTGGCCGGATCCCAGGTTCTTCGTGGAGCCTGCCATCTTGAAAAAGGTCAAGACTGCGGTGACAAAGCTGGACGAGCAGGTGGCCGTTTCCATGCGGCAGGTCGAAGACGCGGACTTCATTCTGGCCCTGGGCGCCGATGCCGTCAACGAAGGTCCCATGCTGGCCTTGGCCATGCGTCAGGCCCAACGCAAGGGTGCAACAGTGGCGGTGATAGATCCAAGGCCCGTTTTTCTCCCTTTCCCCTTCTCTCACCTGGCCGTTAAGCCGGATCACATAGACCTTTACGCCGCCATGATCGGCAAACGTGCTCTCGGTGGGAATGGAGCCAAGGGCCTGAGCAGGAACGCGGCAAGGTTCCTCGAATCCCTTCCCGAACATCACCGGCAGAACCCGGAATTGGAAGCCCGCATCGAGGAAGTCGCCGAAAAACTCGGGACCAGCAAAAGGCCCGTGATCGTGTGCGGCACGGACATTGTCAGAGAACTCACACCTGTACTGGCTGCCGACCTTGCCTATCTTTTTCATCAAGTCACGGAGAGAACCGGACTCTTCTACCTCTTGCCCGGTCCCAACGCCTTTGGGGCCGCCCTATTGTCTTCGGCGCAGGATCAAAGCGCGGTGACCGATACGCTGGAAACGGGCAAAGTCAAAGCCTTGGTCCTAGTAGAACAGGATCCTTTCCGGCTCTACCCCGATCGCGGACGACTCGAACAGGCGATGAAGAAAGTGGAATGTCTCATCGTCCTCGACTATATCCCTTCTCGCTCCGCCGGGACGGCCGACGTGTTCCTGCCGACGACCTCCCTTTTTGAGCGCACATCGTCCAGCTTTGTGAACCAGGAAGGCAGACCTCAGGAGGCCCGGCCCATCCACCGGGGGGGCACACCCATTTCACGGATCAGTGGGGGAAGCCATCCGCCCAGAACGTTCGAGGATCACATTCCCGGCGGGGATCCCAAGGCGGCCCATGAGGCGCTGGATGAACTGTATTCGGCCCTCTCGGGGCAAAATCACGGAACCCTCCTGAAAAACCTGTGGGATTGGCTGGCCAGGGAACATCCGGTCTTCAATGCGCCTCTCTCTTCGCCGAATGGGGATCGTTTCGTGCCTCGTGAGATCTCGAAGGATGATTTTTCTTTCTCCAGGATCGGGGACATCGAATCCGGCGGAGAGGGAATGGAACTGGTGCTCACGGATTGGACGTTCGGGACGGAGGAGCTCTCCTCCTATTCCCGTATCGCCCGGAGGGGTGAATCAACTCCAACTCTTTTCCTGCACCCTGATGACGCCGCGAGGCTGGGTCTGATGGAGGGAGATAAAGTGGCCCTTCGATTGGACGGAGGGGAAGTGGTTTTTCAGCTCGGCATCGGGTCGAGTATGGCGGTCGGCGTGGTCGTGGCGCCCAGGCACCGTCAGGTGGAATGGCGGAACTTAACGGATTGGCCGGCGTTCGTGCCGGACGATCGCATTCATAAAATGTAGGGATCCAAGCGATGCACCTCGCCCTGGGAACCGTCCTGCTCGTACTGAAGATCGTTTTCGTGCCGGTGGCGCTCCTGCTGGGGGCCGGCTGGCTCATCTTAGGGGAGCGCAGGCTGTTGGGATGGATCCAGATCCGTCTGGGTCCGAACCGTGCAGGCCCGTGGGGCCTCCTCCAGCCCGCGGCCGACGTCGTAAAACTGCTGACCAAGGAAGATCTCGTGCCCGAGGGAGCGGACCGGTGGATTTTTCTCTACGCTCCCGCTGTGGTTGCGGTAACGGCCATGCTGATGTTCGCCGTGGCGCCCTTTGGAGACACCTGGACGTTTTTTGGAATGCGATTCCCATTGATCGTCACCGACCTCAACGTTGGACTGCTCTTTGTGCTGGCCCTTTCTTCCATCAGTGTCTACGGCGTGGCCCTCGGGGGATGGGCGTCGAATTCCAAGTTCAGCCTGTTGGGTGGGATCCGAGGGGCGGCCCAGATGATCAGTTATGAACTCTCTCTTGGTTTGGCGCTGGTTCCTGTGGTCATGTTGGCCCAATCATTCAGCCTTGTGGATATCGTACAGGCTCAAGCCAAGTATCCGTTTATCCTGGTTCAGCCGGTTGCGTTTCTCATCTTCTTCATCAGCTCGGTGGCTGAAGCAAAGAGGATTCCCTTTGACCTGCCGGAAGCGGAAAACGAACTGGTGGCCGGTTACCACACGGAGTACAGCGGCATGCGCTTCGCTCTTTATTTTCTCGGGGAATACGTCACCGTGATCGTTCTGGGTGCTCTCGTCGCGGTGTTCTTCCTGGGAGGCTGGCGAGGCCCCTTACTGCCGCCCGTGCTCTGGTTTTTCCTGAAAGTGGCGGCCGTCGTGTTCGTCTTGATCTGGCTCAGAGGAACGCTGCCCAGGCTCCGATATGACCAGCTGATGCACCTGGGATGGAAGATTCTGATCCCGGCGGCCCTGCTCAACATTGTGGCCACCGGGGGCCTGGCCTTGCTCATTAAAGGATAATCCTCACGGGCCAATGGAACATAGGGTATCTTCGGACATAGGCAATCTGCACATCTCAGCGGGAAACACATGACGGACAACAAGAAGAAAGACGGGTACGTTCAGCAGACCATCGAGATCTTCCAGGGCCTGACCCAAGGCATGGGTACAACCTTGGTCCATCTCTTTCGCCGAAAAATTACGGAGGAATACCCGGAATACAAGCGTCCGCTGCCCGAGCGAACGAGGGCTAGAATCATTCTTACCCGTGACCCGGACGGCGAAGAACGTTGTGTGTCGTGTTTCCTCTGCGCCGCCGCCTGCCCGGTAAGCTGCATCTCCATGGAGGGAGAAGAGCGCGAGGACGGCCGCCGCTGGGCCCGATGGTTTCGCATCAATTTCGCGCGTTGCATCTATTGCGGACTGTGCGAAGAGGCGTGTCCCACTCTCGCCATTCAACTGACCCCCGACTTTGAATTCTGTGACAGAGACATCCTCAACCTGGTGGCCGAAAAGGAAGACCTGCTGGTAGACCACGGCGGCAAGAACGGAGAGTACAATTTTTATCGATACGCCGGGGTGACGATGGTGGGAGACAAAGGTTCTCACATCAACGAGGAAGAACCCGTCAACCTGAAAAAGAACCTGCCCTGAAGGAGGGAAGCGTGAGTCTGCAGCCGGCGATATTCTACTTTCTTGCGGCGTTTATTCTGGTGTCCACCGGGCTGGCGATCACCCGGAGGAACCTGGTGCACGTAGTGGTGTTTCTGATCTTCTCCTTCCTGGGCAGCGCCATGCTCTTTTTCCTTCTCGGGGCCCCTTTTCTTGCCGCCCTCGAAGTGATCATTTACGCGGGCGCCATCATGATCCTTTTCCTTTTTGTGATCATGATGCTCAGGGTGGACCTGGCCGAAAAGACTGGCCTTTCTCTGCGTCGGTGGCTGCCGTCGATCGTGATCGGTTTCCCGTTTTTGGCGCTCTCGGCCTTGGCCGTGTTCAGGGAACCCGGCAGCGCCGAAATCCTGAAGTCCGCCACGGTGGGGCCGGGGGGATTCGGCCGTTTTGTCTTCGAGCGTTACTGGCTGGCCGTTGAAATCATCTCCATCCTTTTGCTCCTGGCTCTTCTGGCCGCCGTCCTGGTGGGAAGAGGCGGGAACCAGAAAGCAAGTCCTACCGAAAGCGAGGCGGGAGAAGAATCATGATCGTTCCTTTCAACCATGTCTTAATGCTGGCGGGAGCCGTGCTGTTTCTTGGGCTGATATGTGTCCTGACGCGTCGTAATCTGATCATGACCTTGATCGGCATCGAGATCATGATGAACGCGGCAGCCATTGCGTTTGTTGGTGCGGCGCTGCACTGGCAGCGGATCGACGGCCAGGCGTTTGTTCTCTTCATCCTTGGGGTGGCCGCAACAGAGGTCGCCGTTGGACTCGCTCTGGTGGTCGCAGCCCACCGGATCACAGGATCCGTTGATCCGGACCGGTACGACTTTTTGAGATGGTAGGCGCCTGATATGACCCCGCCCGCGGATTTCAATTTTCTGACGACGGCAACGGCCTTGGGTTCGCCCTTTGTCGCTTTCCTGGTGATCATGATTTTCACGAGAGCGTATCCTCGTGTTTCCGCAACTCTGTCCATAGCCGGCGTGGGTATCTCGATGGCCGCCGCGCTTGTGCTCCTTTCGCGCCTAGGGTCCATGGCACGACCCATCGAGTATTCCGCCCTCTGGTACAATGGCGAAGGATTTTCTCTCTTTTTCGGGTTTCTGCTCGATCCCTCGAGCCTGATCATGTTCGCCCTGGCGGCCGTGATCTGCTTTCTGGTGCAGATGTACTCTCTGGGATACATGCGCAAGGACCCGGGATTTTCACGTTACTATGCCTTTCAGTCCCTCTTTGCCTGGTCCATGCTTTCTCTCTGCGTGTCCTCTTCCCTGCTCCAGCTTTACATTTTTTGGGAGATCGTGGGGTTGTGCTCGTATCTGCTCATCGGCTTCTGGTATGAAAAGTTCAGCGCCACGCAGGCCGGAAAGAAAGCCTTTGTGATGACCCGCCTAGGGGACGCCTCTTTCTTCCTGGGCATGCTGCTGCTGTTGGCGCATTTGGGCAATGTGAGCATCATTCAACTGAACGACCCGCTTGCGGCGAGCCGGCTTTCGCCTGCCTTCCTGACGCTTTCCGTTCTGCTCATATTCGGGGGCGTCATTGGGAAAAGCGCCCAGTTCCCCCTCCTAACGTGGCTGCCGGACGCCATGGAAGGACCCACACCGGTCAGCGCCCTGCTGCATTCCGCCACTATGGTGGCTGCCGGTGTTTTTCTGTTCAACCGCCTCTTCCCTTTTTTCAGCCATTCCCCCACCGCCATGACGGTCTGCCTCGCCGTGGGCACGCTCAGCATGCTCATGGCCGGCACGATGGCCATGGTGGACAATGATATCAAGAAGGTATGGGCCTACTCCACCATCAGCCAGCTGGGATACATGGTAATGGGCCTTTCGGCGGGCAGTTCCTTCGCCGGTTTCTTTCATCTGACCACGCACGCCACATTCAAGGCGCTCCTGTTTCTATGCTCCGGCGTCTGGATCCACTATTTCGAGACCAATGATATCTACGAGATCGCTAAGAAGAGAGGACGAAGCCTGAAGATACCGTTCGCTTGCACCATCCTGGCGGCGGCGAGCCTTTCGGGATTCCCCCCTTTTTCAGGGTTCTTCAGTAAAGAAATGGTTCTGTCCGCCCTGCTCGAAAAACCCAATCCAGTGTGGTTTCTGGCCGGCCTGCTGGGTGTCTTCATGACCGCCTATTATGCCTTCCGCCCGATCTTCATTATTCTTTTTCCTCGGATAACGGAATCTGTGAAGAAGGAGCACCTTTCGAAAGGGCCCTACCGGGCCATGGCCTGGCCTCTGCTCTTCCTCGCTGCGGTGACTACAATGCTCGGCTTTTTCAAAAGCACTTTCGGAAACTTCCTTGGTGTGGAAGCACCGCAGGAGCACCCCTGGGTTGCGCCGGTGAGCGTCTTCTTGGCGGCTTCCGGAGTGTTCCTGACGTGGTGCGAGTTCGGCAGAAACGCGGCTTCACAGATCGGCTTTGTGGAACGGTTTCCTGCGGTGAAAAGGTTCTTCCTGAAGCGGTGGTTCCTGGACGACCTGTACGCATTTCTGCTGAACAAGGTAGTCTATCGGGTCTTCGCCGAAAATTTGCATCGGAACGACCAGAAGGTCATCGATGGGGGGATCGATGAAATTTGTCGCTTTACCATAGAAAGCGGCAGAATCCTTTCCTATGTACAGGCGGGTCGTGTGCGGTTCAACCTGATGGCGATGTTTCTCGTTCTGGCGCTGGTCGGTCTTTACTTTTTCCTGGCTTAGAATACGGACATATTCGACATGCTTATATCTCGGCTCTTGAAAGCGTTATCTCTATACCGTTTAAAACAAAGTCCGACATATCAACCCGGTGTTTCTTCGTGGGGCGCATTGAAATCATCGACTTTGTCGGCTCACGGTTCGTTTGACGAAAGCGTTTGGCAATGGCCAAGGGGCGTATATCCTAGGAAGATCGCCGCATGAATGTATCCCTCGCAACGTTTCCTTTTCTGTCCGCCACGTTGCTCAGTTGCATCGTGGGGCTGGTGACGATTCTGCTGATTCCCGGCCGGCGGAAGGATCTCATCCGGTGGGTGAGCGCCTGTTTTTCCGGTATATCCCTGGTTCTCTCCATCTATCTTTTCGCGGCCTATGACAGAACCCAGGGGGGGCTTCAGTTCGTGGAAAAGATCACCTGGGTGAAATCCCTGGGGATCCAGTACTTCAATGCAGCCGACGGCTTCGACCTTCCGCTGATCCTGCTCACCGGAATCGTTCACTTCACGGGCGTACTCTCCATGTGGGAACTGGAAAGGCGAGTGAAAGAGTTCTTCGCCTTGTACTTCGTTCTGGTGACCGGGGTTTTCGGTTTCTTCATGAGTATGGATCTGTTCTTTCTGTTCGTATGGTACGACGTGTCTCTTTTTCCCATGTATCCGCTCATCGTCATATGGGGCTCCACCCGCAAGGAATACGGGGGCATGAAACTCTTTCTCTACCTCCTTTTTGGAAGCGCGCTCATCCTTCCTGCGATGATCTATCTTTTCGTTCAATCGGGCGGAGTCGGATTCGACATCCCTAGCTTGATTCAGCCGGGGACTTTCAGCCCTTTTCAACAGAAATTCGCATTCCTTTTTCTCTATTTAGGATTCGGCATCCTGGCGGGCGTTTGGCCTTTTCACACATGGTCGCCCTCCGGCCACGTGGCCGCTCCCACATCGGTCAGCATGGTTCACGCCGGCGTGCTGATGAAGCTGGGCGCATTTGGCGTGCTGCGGGTCGCCATTTTTCTCTGTCCGCTGGGATGGGAGTACTGGGCTCCATGGATGGCCGTCCTGGCCACCATCGGCATCATCTACGGCGTGCTTGTCGGATTGGTGCAGAAGGACCTCAAATTCGTGGTGGCCTATTCCAGCGTTTCGCATATGGGGATTGTCGGGCTCGGTCTAGCCACAGTCACGGCGGAAGGCCTTAGCGGCGCCGTGTTTCAGATGTTTGCCCACGGCATTATGACGGCCCTTCTCTTTTCCTCGGTGGGATATTTCCACGACAGGACCGATACAAAATCCATACCCGAACTCGGAGGCATGAGCCGAATCATGCCCGTGGCTTCCACCTACTTTATTGTGGGTGCTCTTGCGGGTATGGGGGTCCCGGGGTTCGCCAATTTCTGGGCGGAACTGACCGTCATCCTCTCCTCATTGAGAGTCTATCCAATCAGCGGGGTGACGGCCATTCTGGCCCTCGTCGTAAGCGCCCTCTTCATGCTGCGGGTTGTCCAGCAGACCTTCTATGGTGCAACAAACGAACGTTTCGCCAAGTTGCCTGATGTGACTCCGGGTCTGGGTGTCCCTCGAATCATCCTGATCGCGACTTTACTTCTGTTCGGATTTTTCCCCTCTCTGATGCTGGATCTGATCCACGCCTCCGTGTTCCCCTTTATGGAGGGCTTACCGAAATGACCTGGATCATCGCCGCTCCCGAGCTTTATTTCCTTTTCACGGCCGCCGTGTTTTTCACCTTCGCCATGATCTCCAGGCCCAACGCCAAACGAGACTACATCACGGCTCTTGTTCTCGCGCTGCCGGCGGTTTTGGTGACCTTGGCCTGCGTGAAGCTTCACGGGGGTTTTTCCCAGTTCTACCGGGTCGATCTCTTTTCTCAGATATTCAAGGTCTTATTGGCCATGGGTTTTTTCCTGATCGTCTGCATCTGCCTCCAGCTTCACGGCATCAGGGAAGAGCGCCACCCGGAGTTCTACCTTCTTCTGTCCGTCTGCACCCTTGCCATGATGGTGCTCGTAAGCAGCGTTGACCTGCTTACCATCTACGTGTCTCTGGAACTCAGCAGTTACTCTCTTTATATCCTGGTGGCCCTTAGGAAAGGGAATGGCCACTCCTTGGAAGGGGGGATCAAATATTTTCTCATGGGCGCCGCCGTTTCCGCCATCATGCTATTCGGCATGGCCTTGCTTTACGGCGCCTGTGGAGAGACCAATGTGTCGGCGATCGCGAACGCCCTTTCAGCCGACATCGCTTCCCCTATGCTGGTGATCGGGCTGATGCTCACGCTGTGCGGTTTCTTTTTCAAGCTGGCCGTGTTCCCCTTCCACTTCTGGGCGCCCGGCGTGTATCAAGGTGCGGCGAATCAGGTGACGGCGTACATCGCCACAGCCACAAAGGCGGCGGCCGTCGCCCTTCTGCTGCGGTTTGCGACCGTGGGCGCGGAAAGCGTCTACCTCGTTCACATTCTCGTGGCCCTGGCTATCGCTTCCATGACCCTCGGCAACCTGGCGGCCATTGGTCAGAAGGATCTGAAGCGTCTCCTGGCTTACTCCACCGTGGCCCAGGCAGGGTACATCCTCATCGGGATCCTCTGTATGAGCGAGAGCGGGTTCGCAGCGGCCATCTTTTACGCCGCAGCCTACCTCATGATGAACTTCATCTGTTTCGTGGTGGTGGTGAAGGTGGGTGAGCAGGGAGGCAACGTGCTGGTCTCCGGCCTGGCAGGGCTGCACCGCCGTTCGCCCTTACTCGCCGTTTCGATCATGGCCGGCGTCTTCAGCCTGGGCGGCCTTCCCCCTACCGCCGGGTTCACGGGGAAGTTTCTAGTATTCACTGCAGCTATGGAAAAGGGCTATTTTTATCTCGTTCTCATCGGTATGTTGAATGTGCTGGTCTCTCTCTACTACTATGTGCTGGTGGTCAAAGCGGCCTACTTTCTCGACCCGGAGGAACCGTTGCCCGCCATCGAACTCTCGTTCCCGACCAAGCTGCTGCTTGTCGCAATCGTTATCTCGCTCCTCGTGGGCGGAATGTATCCGGATATTTTCTACGGACCGGCCTTGGCGGCGGCAAGAGCCCTCGCAGGTTAGTACGAAATGCGATCGAGCCCGGATCCTGCCCTTTCACTCTCCTTAACAGGCTGTTAAGCTTTGACTTTACCCCGGAAAACCCGGTGGGTGTACGTGGTATAGAACACCATGACTGGGATCAGTATTCCCGTGACCACAAGCATGAAAGCCAACGTTCCCGATGAAGCGGCCGCTTGATGCACGGTAATGGGAGAAACGACATGGGGAATCATGTACGGATACACGCTTATCGATAGAGTGACAAAACTAAAAACCACCGTGACGGCATTCCAGAAAAAGGGAGCGGCCTCCCGAGTTCCGCGCAAACTGCGGAACAGCATGAAAAACGCAAGGGCGGTCAGAGAGGCGGCGAGCACTCTATAGAATGCATCCGGCAAGAACGTCCATTTCCCCGCAGCATAGGAATATCTCATATTGATCCAGAGGAGGACTACTGAGGAGAGGACCAACGTCACAGTAAACAGGAACCGGGCATAGCCAAAGACTCGTTTCTGTAAGTCCCCCTCCGTTTTGAGGACAAGGTAATTGCATCCCAGCAGGACATAGCCTGCCACGACCCCAAGGCAGACAAGAAAAGAGAGGGGATTGGCCCAGTCCCATACACCGCCCGCAAAATGGCCGTCCCTGACATGAATTCCTGAAAGCAGGCCCCCCAGGAGCAGGCCCTGCGCCATCCCGGCGACCAGACTCCCCGCGCCGAACATTCTAGCCCAGAGACGCTTGCTCCGCGAATGTTCGTGAAAATCGAGGGCAATCCCTCGAAATATCAGGCCCACCAGCATGAGCACCGCAGGGATGTAGAGTGCGGAGAACAGGATGCTGTAAAACAGAGGGAAGGCGCCGAACAGCATACCACCAACAACGACGAGCCAGGTTTGGTTCGTGTGCCAGATGTAACCCACACTCTCCATCATGGCCTTTCGGTCTTCGTTCTTGCCGGGAAAGAGACAGAGTATTCCCACACCCAGCCCAAAACCGTCGCTTACCACATAGTACAGAAGAAAAAAGCCTATGATTGCGAGCCAGAGACCGGCAAGCGAGAATTCCATATCTTTCCCCCTTTCTCAAACCCCGATCTAAACCTACTCAACTCCCTCGGGTCCCCTGTTGACGATATACCCGGCGAAGAGCAGAAAAGCGATGAACAATACCGAGTAGATCCCTGCAAAAACCAGAAGGGATGTTCCTATGGGATAGGCCGGCAAAGGGCTGGCGGCCTCGTGCGTGCGCAACACTCCATAGATGACCCACGGCTGGCGTCCGACCTCGCGGGTCACCCAGCCCGATTCCACGGCGACATAGCTCAAGGGCAGAGCCGCCATCCATGACAACAGGAGCTTCTTTTGCTCCGAGATGACGTCCGGCCTTAATCGACCTTTCCGCCACGCCCACAGCGTCCAAACCATCAGGAAAAAGAAGAGAAAGCCCAGACCGGCCATAACACGGAAGGAATAAAAGGGAAGCCAGACCGGAGGCTGGTCTTCCGCCGGAAAGTCCCGTAACCCCTGGACTCGGCCTGTGAACGATCGGGTAACAAGCAGACTCAGTCCGTCGGGGATTGTGATGGCCCAATCGTTGTCTTGTTTGGACTCGTTGGGCCACGCCAGCAAGTTCCAGGATGCGCCTTCGCCTTCGGGATTGGTGCGCCAGTGCGCCTCCATGGCGCTCAGTTTGGCGGGCTGGGTTTCCGCGACCTTCTGTCCCGAGCCGTCTCCAAGATAGATCTGCAAAGGGGTAATGACGATGGCGGCAATGACCATGATCCTGAAAGATTTTAGAAAGAAGTCCACGTGACGCCTCTTCAGCAGGCGCCAGGCGCTAATGGCGCCTACCACGAAGATCGTGACTTCGAGGCAGGCTACCCACATGTGGGAAACCGCCCATGGCAGGTCCGGATTCAGAATGGATTCGAGGTTGCTCGTCGTGAAAAAACGGCCATCTTGAAAGACGCCTCCGGCGGGAGTCTGCATCCAGGCGTTAGCGGACATGATCCAGAAAGCGGAAAGCGAGGAGCCAAAGGCGACCATTGAGGTAGCAAAGAGGTGGACCCGGGGAGAGACCCTTTTCCAGCCCCACACCATAATGCCGAGAAAGGCGGCCTCCAGCATAAACGCCATGGTCGCCTCGAATCCCAACAAATGGCCGAAGATATCCCCCCCGGCTCCCGAAAAGACGCTCCAGTTGGTGCCGAACTGGAATTCCATCGGAATGCCCGTGATAACGCCCACGGCAAAATTCAGAACGAACAGCCTCGTCCAGAAACGGGCATGCCGGTAATAGGCTTCTTCTTTGGTCTTGAGCCACAGGGCTTCCATCAGAACGATGAACAGGCTCAGTCCTATGGTCAGAACCGGCCAGATGATATGAAACATGGCCGTAAAGGCGAATTGAAGCCTGGACAACATGACGTGATCGAGCAGGATTTCCATGGTGAACGTCCTCCTTTAGCGAACAGCGGGTCGTTACTGATGGACGGAGAACATCATCCCCGAACGGGACGCTGATTCATAGGGGCGAATCCTGGCTCTTTGTCTAAATAAGTGTGTAGGACCGAGGAGCCCTTTCGAGTAACGGGGTTCCTTTCAAAGCCGCCCAAGCCCCCGCCGGGCCGATACTCAAAAACATCTGTCGAGGAGACTTAAAAAATAAACATTTAATCATTTAACCGTCGTCAGACGACTGAGAACCTTCGCGTAGTGACTGATCATGGCGGTGTTGTTATACCAGCACCTGCAGTCCCCATTTCTCGCGATCTCCTTACGGGTATGGTTAAATAGTTCTGAATACCAGATCGTCCGGAAACCCTGCTCGCGCACCGATCCGACACACACGTGCTGTTCCAGGCAGGGATAGACGCTACCCCACGGATCGATACGAACCATGAGCGTTCCGGCGTAACAGCGCATGGCCGGGTAAACGCCGTCCTGCCTGAGACTGCGTATAAGCCCGTCCAAATACTTCCCCTTCCTCAAGGGAGTTCCGTCGATTTGGCGGGCGAGTCTCACAGGATCCAGTCCAAAGGTCTCCTTGTCCAAGCCGGTGTAAAAGGCGCCGGTACAGAAGTGCGCGGGTTGGAACAGTACATCATCGGCGATTTGACTCCATTTCCGGTAGTAGCGTTTCACTTCATCCACGTTCCGGTTGGAAACGGTCATTCTCACGCGAACGAGGGGGCGATCATGCGGCGAGGAAGCCATCAGGCGTCTGACCCCTCTTTCGATTCTTTCGTAGGAGCCGGGGACGCCCCGAATCGTGTCGTGAGTATCCGCCGCAGCGCCATCCACGCTCACGGTAACGCAGGAAGCGCCACTGTAGGACAGGGATTTGACGTGTTCCTCTACGGACAAGCCGTTCGTGCACAGATTGACGCACATGCCGTATTTGGCGAAGCATCGGATGATGGAGAAAATGTCTTCACGCAGCAGGGGTTCGCCGCCGGCGATACTCACAAGCTGTACCCCCATCCTCCGGAAGACGTCAGCGAGCCGCTCATATTCCCCGAGTGTCAACTCACCCCGGCGATGATCCCTCCATCTCTGACACATCCGACACCGGCAGTCGCAGCGATAGGTGACGTCGAGCTCGGCCATGAACGGACCTGAAACCGGCGGCCGCCCCTGCCGGTCCGCGAGGATATTCTGCCTCGACCGCCACAGGCACGCAGCAAAGCGACTCGAGAGAAGAATGCGACGATAGAGCCAGAACCTGTCGAATCTCATTCAAGAAAACTCGTCAAAAAGGATTTCGGGAGACCGAACATTCTCCTCATAATGCCCCAAAGGCGTATCCGAATCCAGCAAAAGGAACACCACACGTTGCGGTCAGGGATTCTACCCAATGTGAATCGCGAGCAGGATGACACATTAGAACATCCGGCTTTACTCCAAAATAGGGTCAACACATGAAAGGCCACCCTATGCCTATCTACACTCTTCTCCACTTCACATTTGTCGGCCGCTGAATTTGGATCCCCCACGAACCAAACCAGGATAATTACCACACGAAGGACCATGGCCAAATCGGATATGATCTTTCGAGCGTTGTGCGTGGATCAAGTAGAGTAGGCAAGAATCCTGATCGTCAAAACAATCAGCAGGGCCAAAGGGTAGTAACTGGCCTTCTTGAACAGGATCAGGGCCTGGAGGCGCTCCCTGGTTCGAAAGAGCCGGTAGGCCGGAATCAGGAGCAGATAGAATCCGATAAAAGAAGAGGCCGCACCATACAGGATTGGGAACTCTTGGTCCTTCACGAGGAGAAGAGCCGGGTTCATGATGAACGCGACGAAAACGCAGGCAAGGGCAATCACGCTAGCCCGTTTGGCGCCGAACTGAATCAGCACCGTTTTTGCCTGGAAACGCGTGTCTTCTTCAATCTCCGCCCAATCGTTGGGTATGTTTTGGCCGCCGATCTCCCAGGAAAAAAGCCAGCAAAAAAGCATTCCCAGAAAAAGCAAGGAAGGACTGGAATCCACGGCATAGACGGCGGCGAGAGCGCCGCATGTTTTCACGGCGCCGCTGACCACTGTGCGAAAGGGGCTGATTTTCCACAAGAGGCAATAGACGATCTCGAGGGAGGCGCCTGCAAGGAAAATGAGAACACACACCGGGTTCAAAAGGTAGGCGCAAATCAGGGATACGAGGGCCCATCCACCGGCCCACAGCAGCCCTTCCAGGAAACTCAGCAGACCCTGCGCCATAGGGTGTCTCACCATGGCCCCATCGAGATAGTTCTCGCACTGCCGGCACCCTCCCTCCAGGACTTTCTTTCTATCGTTCCGGAAGTCGACCAGATCATTCAAAGCGTATACGGCCGTGTACCCGGCAAAGGCCGTGACGAACCCCAGGACCATGACCCGCGCCGAAGGAAAAGCCCTCAACCACAGGAGCGCTGAAAGAGCCGGCGCCGCAAGATCTAGGAGCAGATGGGGAGTTCTAGAAAGGGCTAAGAAAGGCTTCAGTCGTGAAAGACCTGCCGGGACCCTCCGACCAAGCATCACATCTGGATTTCTCATAATGGCGGCAAGCTCTCAAGTCCGTTTCCGGACGGCATTCGTCCCTCCTTTTCCTCTTGTCCGCATAAGACGAGATTCCTGTAACAAATGGAAAACTCCAATAAAAAGGGGCCATTCGAATGTATCTTATTCAAGCCTAGGAATCAACGCGGTTCAATACGTACGGTCTTCGTGAACGAAGACCGGGTGATTCCGGGCTCAAACTACACGACATACCGTAGTACCCCATCGTCATTTCCCATCAGAAGAGCCGCAGGAGGATCCGGCAGGTCCGTCTTTACAATCGGCCGGTAAGAGCGTATTCTGACCACGTCGTTGCTTCACGACAAGACACCCCTCACGAACAGCCACCTTGGAAACGAAACCTCCGGTGAGACATTTCGGAGGCTTGGAAGGTGTGACCAGTAACAGGTTCGCCGCTCAATCCGATCAAAAGACTAGGTTCTTGACGACCCCCGGAGATCAGCCGTCCAGGCCCTCGGCTGAGGCGCTCATCTCAGCCCGTCGTCAGGGAGGGAGAAGACAATGAGACCTATTGGGGCTCCCGGTGGCCGGATACCATTGAAAAGGGCCGCCGTCATCTCGTTGCTCGTGATGAAACACAGCCTTGGAGATGTGACGGAGCGGCTTCTGGGTAGGACGAAGAGAGGGAAAGAAGCGGCCGACGAGCATTTGTGGCTCAGATCCGGATTTCCGACACCCACGAGATTCCGTATGGCCCTCCAAGACCTGGGGCCCACCTTCGTAAAGATGGGACAATTGATGAGCACTCGGGCGGATATCTTTCCTCCCGAATATATCGAGGAGTTCAAAAAGCTTCAGGATCAGGTTCCCCCGGCGCCTTTCTCAGACATCAAGCAGCTTGTCGAGGGACAGCTGAGGCGCCCTCTTCTAGAAGTATTCGCTGAATTCGACCCTGAGCCACTGGCCGCCGCATCGGTTGCGCAGGTTCATCTCGCCACCACGCGGAACAACGAGAGAGTAGCCGTAAAGGTAATCAGACCCAGAATACGAGGAAAGATCCAAGAGGACATCCGATTGATGTACTACCTGGCCGCTAGATTCGAGAAAACGTTCGAAATGGGCCGCATCATCGGAGCCACGGAATTGGTCAAAGAGTTCGAACGCGTCATCTACAAAGAACTCGACATGTTCATCGAAGGGGGGAGCATCGAGAAATTCAGAAAGAACTTCCGGGGGAGCAGCGAGATTTACATCCCCAAGGTGTATTGGGACTATACGACCAAGTCCGTGCTCGTGATGGAACATATCGACGGCATCAAAATGGATCATGTACAGGAGATCGAAGCTCAGGGCATCGACCCCAAAGAAGTGGCTTTGATCGGTCTGCGCTCTTTTTCGAAACAGTTGATGGAGTACGGTTTTTTTCATGCGGACCCCCACCCCGGGAATACGATCGTGTTGCGTGACGGCAAGGTCTCTCTCGTGGATTTCGGCATTACAGGCTACCTCGATAACGATACCAAGCAACAGGTTGCCAATCTCTTTCTGGGTTACGCCGAACACGATTACGACATGGTCATGGACGCCTTGCGGAACGCTGGCCTGGTCGACGAACAAACTCAGAAACTGGGGAACTTCCGGGCGGATTTGGAGGACATGAGCGAAACCTTTTACGGCCGGTCCCTGAGTACCATTTCATTCAAGGACATGTACGACCAGATTATGCGCCTCGTGCTCAAGTATCGTGTCCGCCTTCCCAGAAACCTCTTGCTGCTCCTAAAAACCTTCGTGCAGACCGAAGCCCTTGGCAAGATCTTGAAAAGCGACGCGAGCATTCTCGAAGTGACACGGCCTTACGCCATCCGATTGATCGAACGGGAGCACGATCCAAGGAAGGCGTTCAGGAGGATGAACCGTGAAGCCCGGGACGTTGGCGGACACGTGAAAGTCATGCCGAAGTTCATGCACGAAATCCTGAGACAAGTGGCCGAAGGGAAACAGCGCATCGAACTCGTGCACGGGGGGTTTCACGATCTTGACGTGCAGATCGACAAGGCGGTCAACCGCCTGACAGTGGGAATGATTGTTTGTGCTTCCGTGATAGGAGGTTCCCTCGTTCTGAATTCCTCTCAAACGATCATGGAATTTACCATCGAGTTCCTGGGCGACAGAACCATATCTTTGACCGGCCTTCTGGGCATTTGCGGGTACGGCATCGCTACGATCCTGGGTCTCTGGTTGATCATCTCCATATTTCGGAAGGGGAGGCTTTGATGGCTTCGACCAGTGGCAAATGCCTATTCCAGGCAATTTCCGTCTATTCCTTTTCGGCAACTCCCAGAATACCAAAGCGGCTTTCACGATAGGAGGATCTGAGCTTCAGACCAACTCCCGACAAGGCATTCCGGTAATCCGGGCCGAAGAAACGGTCTTGCGTAGGGTGGACCAGAAGACGTCGGAAGAGCCGGTTGGCGTAGAGAGGCGGATAGATCTCTTCGAAGTAGAAAGCCCCGCCTTTGACAAGCACACGGGAAATCTCCTTGATTCCCTGTCTCCAATCCTCGAGATGATGTATGATCCCGAAGTTGAAGACCGCGTCGAAACAGGCGTCCCCGTAAGGAATGTGCTGCGCATCCGCCACCAGGAAAAAGATTCGGCATTTGCCTGATCCGGTAAGCTTTCGAACCGCAAGCTCGATCATCGCCGGATCGATGTCAATTGCATCGATTCTTCGCGGGGAAAAGGTTCTGGAAATCATTTTTGCGCCCACGCCGCGCCCGCAGCCGATTTCCAAACAACGGCCGCCCGGCGCCAGAGGGCGAACTTGTTTGAACCAGAGGGCCTCCCTCGTCTGTGCCAGCATACGCACCGGGCTGTTCACCCAAATTCGTTCAGGCCAATTGACTTTCATGATTTTTTAGGAAGAACGTTTGATTCCGCTGTAAATTTTGGCGATGCCGAAGGTAAGGCTCCGGCTTTTCACTTGCTCGAACCCGGCTTCCGCGATCTCGGCGCGAAACTCCGCATCAGTGGGGAACCCGCGAATGGATTCCACGAGATACGAGTAAGCATAGTCGGTCCGGGACAGCCAATTTCCCAACGGTGGTAAAATGTGGTTAAAATAGATGCCATAGAGTCGGTTCAGCACGGCGACATCCGGAAAGTCGAACTCCATGATCAGAAGCTGACCGCCTTCTTTCAACGCCTGCCTCATTTCATCCAGAACGACCCGGCGCTCTTCAATATTGCGGATACCGAACGAGATGGTCGCGCAATCGAAAGAGACGCTTCCGACCGGTAATCGGCGGGCGTCTCCAACCAGCAAATGAATCCGGTTTTCCAGGCCCATTGCCTTGATCTTCTTCCGGCCGATCGACAGCATGCCGGGAGAAAAATCCACTCCGATAACCCGGGCCCCGGCATGGCGCCCGCAAATCTCCATCGCCACTTCAGCGGTGCCGGTGGCCAGATCGAGCACCAGCGGACCGCTTTCAAACTTGAGGGATTTTGCCAGTATTCGCCTCCAACGTGCGTCTTGCCATAGGGAAAGGACGCTGTTCTGAAAATCATAAGAGAAGGCTATGGACTCGAACATCTTTTTCACTCGAAAATCCTCCACAGCCTTCCCTCCTGGCTCCTCCTAAGGTTCCGCGCAGCAAAGGTGTTCCTTCCGCGCCGATTCACCGCGTAGCAGCTTTTCCCTTCAGTGTCAACACGGCCCCCTATGGACGCTCGGTCCCTCGTGGAACGGGGGAGACGTGGAATGAGCTTTCATCCCCGGATAAGTTATGTTTGACTTCTGTCAAGGCTAGTGTCAGAGTTAAAGTACTTGTTATACCGACTAAAAATTACGAGTATACTCAGGGAGAAGGGACATGAAATTTGAGGATGACTGGGACGATTTGTTCGATGTAAGAATCGGTCCTTTCGGCATGGGAGCGTTTTTGGGGCCCAGACCTTTCAGGGTGAAATACTCGCGAACTTCCGATTCGAACCTGCTGCGCCTCAGGATAAACAAAGGGGTCGAAAAAGGAGACATTAAAGTCCGGTTCGTGGAAAAAGGCCTGATCGAAATCGAATGGCCGCTCCGGACACAAGGCGAAGAGATTCCTGTGGAGTAGATGGGCCGGCCCACGGCCGCCGTTTTCGCCGTTTTAAAAGGTTTTCTTCACAGGAAAACCGCAGGCGGTGAATGGTGGTTTCTATACATTTTGCTCAATCGCACAACGGCCAATCGGATCCATGGCGCAGTACTTACCTGCTCATCGATTGACGGTCGGAGAAATAGCCACGAGGGTCTCCATAAACTGATCAAGAAACGGAGAGAGCCTGGGATCTGGAGCACGCCATTCTCGACATGGATTTCGAGCCTATGGCCGTGCCGGACAAAGATGGCGGGGAGGTCTTCGCCAATAGAGCAATGTCACGGCTCATCCTTATCCCCCGGAACCATATTGGAGGAACCGATGTCGCGGATTTCAATGCCGCCGTTCACGAACAAACAGACCTTCAATCAAATCTCATGTCAACTGGAAACGCAGATCGGGAATGGCGCCCACGTACTCCTTGAAATTCCGATGGACTAAAGCGGACTCACCAGCGAACATCCGACACGCTTCCGGAGGTCAAGCAACATGAGTGAAAAGGCGACCGTGCTGATTGCGGACGACCATCACGTGGTGGCCGAAGGCATCCGCAGGGCCATTGAAAAGGAACCCGATCTGGAGGTGGCGGGAGTGGCCACGGACGGACTCCAGGCCATCGAACAGGTCAAATCCCTCAAACCGGATCTGATCGTTCTGGATATTTCCATGCCGAATTTGGATGGAGTCGAAGCAGCGTCCGAGATCCGGCAATGCAGCGACCGAAGCCGTATCGTCATATTCACCATGTTTTCGGACACGGCGTATGTGACCGAGTTGTTCAGGCACGGTGTTTCCGCCTACGTGCTCAAGGAAGAGCCTTTGTCGGATCTGGTGCTGGCCCTCAAGGTCGTACGAGCGGGTGGAACGTTCTACAGCAAAGCCATTCAGAAGAAGCTTCAGGATCACATGAGGAAGCTGGAACTGGGCGAGGTGAGAGACCACACCGAAGCCGGTGACGAGATAGCGAAGCTCAGCGTTCGGGAGAAGGAGGTGTTCGTCCTGCTGGCCGACGGTTATACCCCCAAGGAGATCGCCGACAAGCTTAGTATCAGTCCGAAGACCGCTGAGAGCCACAAGTACAACATTATGGAAAAACTGGACGTCCGCTCAGTCGCCGCCTTGACGAAAATAGCCATCAGGAAGGATCTGATTGAACTTTGAAATACATTTTCGGGCCTGAATCAGGCATTTCCCGATAGGCGATCTTGTTGAAGGACCGCATTCGGAACCGTTTTGAACCACCACCCGCCCTCGCTGGGAGCCTTCCCCCTCGACAGGCTCGGGTTCTGAACAGCACGAGAGAAAGCTGACCTCGCCCCGTCCCTTTCCAGGAGGGTAGGGAGAGGCGGAGGTTCGTAACCAATAGATATACCGCGCTGATTCGCTTACTTTTTCCACATAGCCTTCACCGCACTCTCCCTCTGAAAATGGACCGGAATGAGGGATCTTCTCGCAAAGCGCCGCCGTCCGACGCCTTTCAATGTGCTTTTGCACTGGGTACTTACACAACATCTTGATGACCTCATTTCATTTCCTACAATATATGGTATGCCACTTGAACTGACCCTTTTCTGCGATATTCCTTAGTAAAAATCAGGCTTATCCCGATAGACCTTTTCGCCTGCATGAGCTTATATTCCAAACTAAAGAGACCGGTTATCTCCTCTAGAGAAACAAACATTCACAGCGGCCATGTCAGGCCTACAGCAATTAGACTGATCCTCTCAACCAACCGGGACATTAGAATTATCAATAAGGACATCCTCAAAATTAGCTATTGAGTATACAACCACATAAACAATTATTAAAAAGTATGCTGCCTGAAACATTAGGGCAATATCCATGTATTAATAAGCCACATAGTATGTTTTGTAGCTTTTATATCGATAAGGATCAGACTGAATGCGGTGTAGTATGAATTATCTGTATGGTACTTAAAATGACAAACTCATTCAATTACCGGATTCCCATAGCTTATCAGACCAACGATCCTTTAAGACGTGTTTAGTAAGACAGCTAACAAGGGGTAAGCACATGGCTCGCATTATGATTATCGACGATCAGGCGTTCTATAGGGATTACCTGGCCTATGAACTCCGACAAGAGGGACACCGGATTTGCTCGGGGCCCGGGACGGACAACATCCTCGAAGCCGTCGACACACTCCAGCCGGATATCGTGCTGATAGACCCCTTTTATAGGGACTTATCCGGATACCGCCTTGTGGAGCGCCTTAAGGAGGAATATCCCCACCTCCCCGTGATTCTCATGAGTGTGTACGACTCGGGCAGGGCGGAATCGGACAAGGTGACCTGCGACGGATACGCGATGAAAAGCGTGGACACTACGGAGATCAAATCGACGATCCACGAACTCCTCATTGCACATTTAACCAAAGGCATGGAGGGAAGATGTCTAGAGTACTCTTCGTAGACGATGACTATCATATTCGGGCCCTGTATGCCGAAGAATTAGCCGAAGAAGGATATGACATAATCACGTGGGGAGATGTGTCACGTCTGATGGATGTCATCAGCATGAAGAAACCGGATGTGTTGGTAATGGAGATTCATCTGGAGAAGGAAGACCAGTGGGATTTACTCAAGACGGTCCGTAAGGATTGCCCGACACTGCCGGTGATTCTCAATACGGCGACGTTGAATCTGCCGATAGAGAGGGATGTGTTGGTGGCCGCGCACGTGATCAAGAGTATCGACATGACGGAGCTAAAAACCAAGATCAGGTCGATTCTTGAGGTCGCTTCGGCCTTCCGGTGGGACCTGCCGAAGTCGCCTATGCTTCCGGCATCGCTGCAGCAGAACGCGACTCAGCCTCCTCTACTGCTGACGTATAACAGCCGTTCCGAATGATCTTCACCGGAACCAAGCGGCTTCCGACGCCTGATGATTCCCCAGGTGTAGGCGCCGCATTCGAGTGACACGAGGAGGAATTCAGGTGGCCGGCAATTTCAACATTCTTATGCACATCAGCGGTTCCAATTTGCACTTACGCTTGACGGGGGATTTCGATGGATCTTCCGCATACGAATTGATCAACCTGTTGAAAACAAAGAGGACCCGGTTCTCGAAGGTGTTCATCCACACCAACGGTCTCAAGAAAGTGCTTCCTTTTGGTAAGGAGGTGTTCAGGAGCCAATCCGGCTTCAAACAGAACGATTCGGCGGCCATCATCTTTACCGGTGAGTGCGCCCCTGACCTGGCGTTGGGAGGCAGCGCGGTGACGGAAGGATTCAAATGAAGGAGGAACCAGCACCATCCGGCTCTGCGCGGGCTACGCCGGCGAGACCAAGGGCTCTGGCACATTCCCCGGCGACGGTGCAGGTTCGAAGTAATTTCCGCACCAAATTGAGCGGCTCCGTCAGGCAAGACCGCCCAGGAAACAACCTTTTCAAGGAGATCGAGAGGTGAACGGCCGTGTCAGAATACCAAGTTTCGACGCAATACGAGGCCATCGACGTTGGCGAAAGCGCCACTGCAAAGATGAAAGACAAATATGAAGCCCTGGAGAGGTTGGCCGGCATATTGAAAGACGAAAATCGGGACTTGAAACAATTGGTCGAAGGGCAAGAACCGGTGCGGCAACACTCCTCCTCGCCTTTCTATCTGGATGACGTAGGGTTTCCACGCATGAACGAGTCCGTTCGGAATTACGCGCTCACGCCCGACGGCCGTATGGTCCGCGCCACATACGGTACATACAACGGATCGGTCCGGACACTGCAATACATAGAAATTGAGGAATTGAGACGCCAACTGAGAACGGTTTCCGCTCAGGTCGTCGACGCCCAGGAACAAGAACGGAAACGCGTCAGCAGAGATCTGCACGATGGTGTGTGCCAGTCTTTGATTGGACTCCGAATTCTGCTGGAAACCGTCCTGTTCAAGGCTGAAACGGAAAAGGCAAATTGCCAAATGATCCGGCAGGCCCTTGAGACGGCGCGCAAAACGGAAAACGACATTCGATGCATCATGGCCCAGCTGAAGCCGCCCAACCTCAAGGAACAAGGGCTTAAGAAGTCGATCGAGCAAGCTCTTGATGCCTTCAAACTATCCGGCTCGCTGGTGGATGTTCGTTCCGAAATTACTGCGGATCCAGCAGATATCCGCGACTCCCTCCAAGTAGTGATGTACCGAATCGTCCAGGAAGCCATCAACAACATCTACAAGCACAGTGACGCCAAGACGGCTACGGTCTCTCTCCGTCGCGATGGCAGCGCGCTCCAGCTTGTCATCGAAGACAACGGGAACGGCTTCGATCCACGAGCTGCTCTCAACAAAAACGGCCCGGTCAAAGGCATGGGACTTACGAGCATGCAGGACCGCGTTCACGCCAGTTGCGGCAAATTCATGATCGAGACCGAGGTTGGCCGTGGCACCCGCATCGTCTGCGAGTGGGATGCCAATCTCCATAAGCCATAGGGAGGCCGCCGCGCCCCAAGGCGGCATGTGCCGAGTCACACTCGCTGGATGCGGTATGCCGACCTAGCCCACCAAGGTGGTGAGCGTCGGATTGTGACCGGACCCATCGGGCCTTCGTTGATACCTCTGCCACAGACAACGCGTTGCTCCGAACCGCGCGGCCTTATCATGTGAAACTCACGGAAGCCTCGTGTCTGTAGGCCCGGGCCGGAAGGCATATTTACCCTCAGGCAGCAAACAACATCCTCTCCCCGGCCGATGCCTACCTCCCCTCTTCCCTCTGGTAGCTTCGAGGGTGTTCGCGACTTAACAAGGGACTTTTGTGCAAACTACATGTTAAGGTATTTAATCTATATCTTGACGGAATACTGCAACGTATGGTTGTACTAGGCGACATGACTCACATCCGCGCCGGCATGCCGTTTTGGAGGAAAACATGTTCGGACGACGCATACGTATTTTCAGGCTCCTGGACTTCGATGTAAAAATTGACCTGAGTTGGATCATACTTGCCATCTTGATCACATGGTCACTTTCTTCAGGCTACTTTCCTTTCTATTACAGGAACTTGGCGGAATCCACCTATTGGCTGATGGGAGCCATCGGCGCTATCGGACTCTTCGTCTCGATCATCATTCATGAACTGGCGCACTCCGTGGTCGCTCGGGCTCAGGGTCTCCCAATGAAAGGAATCACCCTGTTTATCTTTGGAGGCGTTGCCGAGATGGGGAGTGAGCCCAACAGCGCCAAAGCCGAATTCCTGATGGCGGTTGTCGGACCCCTCACCAGCCTGGTTTTGGCCGGTTTCTTTTATGCTCTCTACGTATTCGGGCAAGGGAGGTTACCCTCGCCTGTGGGCGGCGTTCTGGGATATCTTTCCTTGATCAACATCCTGTTGGCCGCGTTCAATCTCTTGCCGGCATTTCCTCTTGACGGCGGCCGTATCTTGCGTTCCGCTCTCTGGGTTTGGAAGAAAAACTTGAGATGGGCCACGGGAGTTTCTTCGAAGATCGGGGCCGGTTTCGGGATCGCATTCATCATACTGGGCGTGCTGAACATTTTGAGAGGCAATTTCATCGGAGGCATGTGGTGGTTCCTCATCGGCATGCTCCTGCAGGGTGCAGCCAAAGGATCGTACCAGGAGATGCTGACGCGACGGGCCCTCGAAGGCGAATCCATCGGCCGCTTCATGAACAAGAATCCGGTCTCGGTGCGCCCTGATCTGACCATCGAGAGCCTCGTCGAAGACTTTTTCTACAAGTATCACTACAAGATGTTTCCGGTCGTCACTGCTTCGGAAAACCTGATTGGATGCGTTTCGATCAAACAGGTGAAAGAAATACCCAGAGCTGACTGGAAAGAAAGGCAGGTGGAATACATAGCGGAAAGATGTTCCGAAAAGAACTCCATCTCTCCGCACGCCGATGCCGTTCAGGCGTTCTCCGTCATGAGGCGTAACGGAGCCAGTCGCCTGATGGTTGTTGACGAAGGCAAGCTGGTGGGCATCATTTCCTTGAAAGACATGCTGAGTTTCCTGGCCCTCAAGGTCGACTTGGAAGAGGATTGACCCCATGCTCGGATAGTTCCGAGTTCGTAGCCGGACTCCAACTTAAGCACCCCCGTTCAGGATGTCAGGCAGATGATTCCGGGATGGTGACCCGTTTAAACCGAGGGCGTCGCAAGAAGCCCAAGAAGAAAGTACCGGAAGTAAAAGGAATGTGAAGTAGAACTTGTCCGTTTTCCTCCAACACCATTGCGAAAAGTCGGGCTCGTGGTTCCCTGCACTCAAATGACCCGGCAGATGCTGAACGATCCTGTTCGCATCCACATGGGAGATCACCGGCTAAGCTTTGAAACGGCCAAACAAACGGCGGACACCGTTGCCCGGAAGAGCGCGCCTTCCCCTATGCTGCTGGCGTGGTTCGACCGCCGGAGACAGGTATTTTCACCGCAGGTGGAATGCTGCAGCGAGGAAAAGCCCGGATGGCTCGTATATGCAGAATCGAGGGGTGGCAGCTTGGTGATCGACATCAATGACGAGGAATACGTCTTCGTTTACTTGCCGGAAGCGCCTTAAGAGATCCGCCATCCACTCGCAGCCTTTTTGCATTCGTCGAACGCTACGGAAGATTGGAAAACCGAAAAGCACGTTCCCGTCATCGAATGTCCTGAGAAGGTCAAAGCGGACGAGATGTTTGAGGTCAAAGTGACCATTGGTAAGGAAGTGGATCACCCAAACACGACTGAGCACCATATTCGCAGGATTCAGCTCTACTTTAAGCCGGAAAGCGCCCGGGTCGCCTACCAGGTCGGAGCATTCGAGTTTACGGCTCATGGCGAATCCACGGAAGGTCCGAATACGGGTCCGGTTTACACTCATCATTGCGCAGCAGCCAAAATGAAAATCAAGAAAAGCGGAACCATCTTCGCGACATCCCTCTGCAACATCCATGGATTGTGGGAGAATTCAAAAGCCGTCTCACTGGGTTAGCATCAGACGAGCCGAGTGGATTTCAGTACGGAACAGCGCCGGGGGGGAATGCCCGTTGATCGAACGGAACCGACCCCTCCGGCATTTCCGCGACTCCGCCGATGGAGGAAGCATCGGCTTTTTTCCTATGAATTCAAGCAGCCCGGTTGAGGTTTAAGGCGTTAGCCGGTGGATGATAAATCCTGATGAAGGGATGGCATCTTGGTGACCGGGAAATGGATGACATTCGCTCATTCAGAGCATATAATCTTATCGATGTACTGAAATTGACGTATCCATGTTCTTAATCTTTCCATCGAATTTTTTAAGACTTGTGAATCAGAAAGAAGGTTATAACGTGGGAAACCCAAGACGCATGGTCATCGTCGAAGATCACGAGGTCATCCGTCAGAGCTTGAAGACGCTGATTTCCGCCAAGACGGACTATCAAATCGTTGGGGAAGCCGCCAATGGCCTGGAGGCGATTCGCATCGTCCGTGAATTGGAGCCGGACCTGGTGCTCATGGACATTTCCATGCCCAAGATGAACGGACTGGAAGCCGTAGTTGAGATCAAATCCATACTCCCATCCACGCGGATCGTTATTCTAACCGTGCACAAGGAGGAGGAATTCGTGCTGGAAGCGTTTCGAGCCGGTGTCGATGGCTACGTGTTGAAACACGAATCCCAGAACGAATTGCTCATGGGATTGGCCACGGCCCTCGAGGGCAAGCGTTTCATCAGCCCGATGATCAGCGAAAGGGTTCTGGTGGGATTTCTGCAAGGAGCGAGGTCGCTCAAAGAGCTAACGTCTTGGGATACACTGACCTCCCGTGAACGTCAGGTCCTCAAGCTGATTGCGGAGGGGCATACCAATAAAGAAATTGCAGATCATCTTTTCATCAGCGTAAAGACTGTCGAAACACACCGGGCCAACCTGATGAGGAAACTGGATCTGCATAGCGCCTCCGAACTCACGGCTTTTGCAGCGAAAAAAGGGCTCATCGTGGACTTTTAGATCGATCGTTCGAAGAACGCCGGCATCGAATTGAATGGAGTTCCAAGTAACCACCGGAGGAGTGTCTCCCAAAAGCAGAGCGTTCGCGAAGGCCAGTACATTCAAGCTGCGAGCGGCCAGAACGCGGCGACACAGGTGCCTTCCCTATCCCGAGCAAAAACTTTCAGACGGCCTCCGCGGAGGCGCATTCGCGCCTGCGTAACGAGCATGCTGTCACCCGCATGTGCATGTTGTGTATCGCTCGCATCCGCCCTTGTCCGCTTCTTATCGAAGCCGCTCCCGTTGTCCTCGACCTGCAATTCCAGGAATCCACACTCGATTGCAAGGACGACCTCCATCCGGCGTGCCTGACTATGCTGAGCCACGTTGTTGATCAGAGCCTGGAACACACGAAAAACGTCCGTTTTGAGCTGGTCGGGAATGTCTGCATCATCTACTTTAAGGTGCTCGACGATATGGATCGAGGGATTCGCTTCCCGAAATTTTCGCAGGGTCCAGGACAAGGCTGACGTAATCCCGAGGACATCCAGGATAGAAGGCCTCACTTCGTCAATGATGTGTTCAACTTCGGACAGGGCGAACAGGCTCGCCGCCGAAATCTGTTCGAGCAGCTCCAACAGCTCGCTCTGCTCGGAATTCACGAGGATAGCGGCGTTTTCCGACAGCATTTTAATGGATGCCAAGGTCTGAGAAACTTCATCTCGGAGGCCGGCCGTAACATGCTTTCTTTCACGCTCATCGAAGTATAGAATCGCCTTCAACGGCGAAAGTACCTGATCGCCCCGAGGTGGAAACGATTTCTTCAGGGGGATGCCTTCCTCGATATGGGCGAGCAATTCCTCCGTGTGCTTCTTCACTTCATTCACCAGTGATCTCAACGAGCGTTCATCCTCGGGTAATCCATTCAACATCCGATTATATACATGAACGATCTCCCGGATCCGTCGCCAAGATTCTCTCTCCGAACAGGATTTACGGCCACCTTCAATCATACGTCCAATTACCTGCAATCGCCAAACCGTCAACACGGGATCGTCAACTCCCGACAATTATAGCCTTAAATACCGTTGGTGCGGATCCTTGTGCCCTGGCGTGCCTTCATTTGAGCTCGTTCGCTTGCTCCAAAGTTCCGTAAAGCAGCTAACAGCATTCTACGTCCGATGGAAAACATTTTGTATAGGTTATAAACCTCATCCTAGTCGAAAAAAAGCTGTACTAAGGGACCTGTCGGGCATATTGGACACCGCCCGCGTGCGCACGGGCCCATCTGGCCGGTCAGTATCCGATCGAATGCGTCTGGTGATCGTTCCACCTCCTTTTCCCGGCCTCATGGAGGCAAGGGTTTAAACATCGAGCCCGGATCGAACCTTGCAGGACTTGCCGGATACCATTGATGGTTCCGGGGCCCTAGGTGTTGAGAAGATCCGTTCCTCGGACGAACTGGTTCCGAAGCCTGTATCAAGAGACGGAGGCGTTGATCCAAAATGGAAATAGAAAGTCCGCGCCGGCATCGAGGCGATAGCCTTTTGTGTTTACATTACAATAGGTTCCCGTTTGGGCGAGTACCCAGGCCGTCGCTACGAATTCTTCGAGGCGCCCGTTTCTTCCGTAGGATGTAGAGTGAGCACGGGGCACGAGCTGAGTCGCACCACCTTTTCAGCAACCGATCCGAAAATCATTCGCGTCAAGCCCGTTTCGCCGTGCGTGGAAAGTACGATCAAATCCACGTGCTCCTCTTCTGCCAGGCGCGTGATTTCTTCTCCCGCACGCCCGATCGCCACGAAGGGTCGAGCGGATACGCTCTTGCAAACGCGATTTTCAATTAGGTCTTTAAGGGACTCCGCAGACGCTCTTTGCATTTCATCCAAGTAGTTATTCTTCGTGAAGATAGGAATTGTCCCTGTAGGTCGAACGGCAGTCATGGGCGAAACGACGTGAATCAGGATCAGCTCCGCGCCAAAATGAAGAGCCAATTCGTCCGCCACCCTGATTGAAACATTGGAGGCTTCGCTGAAATCGGTGGGACAGAGTATCTTTTTGATGGGTAATAGCATGATGATTCTCCTCGCTCATTTCTTTCCGGAACCGCCCCGGAGACATAAGCATATGCTATCCGATTGATTACCACGAAGCGCCGATCTCGCATATAAGGTCTATGCAGTATTTGTTCCTATCGGATTGACCATCTGTTGGAACACACCGTTCCGGCCGGAGATCATCTCGACTCATCTTCAGATCTACATGGTCCTTTTCCCTAAATTGGGTTGTCCAACTGATACGTCGGATGCAAGTTAGCCATCATAATGTCGGAAATTCGAAGGATTCACGATAACCAAGAGATGAAAAAACCGATAACCTTAGCGATGAACCCCTGTTTGGAGGTGACTGTTCGCGGTACGGTTATCGCTCCTGAGCTCAAGGTGGGGTGTCGAGGCGATCATCACGATTCGGGAGGAAGCGGCGGACTGCATGGTCCGGCCACCTTAGGAACACGAGTTCCGCAGATCCGTGGGTAAACGCGCCCAAGCCATGGTTGAGGAACAACTTTTGATCAGTGGTTATCCAAAACCGCATATTGATCTGTTCAATGCGTTTGAAACCACGTATAAACTGACTGAGTCGTAGCCGCGAATCATGACCCTTTCGGGTTCGTCGAAGAATCTGATCCTCGATTTCGGGGGAGTGTTTATGCTTGCTTGGGGAGTCAAATATGTCGGAACCTTTTGAGGTCAAAGACTGTGCGCTCATCACGCTTGCCACGGGCTTAAAAGCCTTCACCTGCCGGGAAATTGCGGAAGCCGTAGCGAGGGTCGATGCCTCGAGTATTTATCATCACTTTTGGGGAGGATTACTCAGGCCGGGTCTTGAAGATCCGGAATATCAGAACGATTTCGCCGCATGGGCTTGGCACGGTCTCAACGACGCGGTTTTGGCCGAACGGCTGTCCATCATCGATCCAACGGCGTTCCCCGATACCGAGGAGTTGCGTCAAGAGTTGATTGACGTCATCGAGGAACATATTGACGAATCGGAAACAGCGAAATGGAAAGCCGCCAATTTCGAATTCCATTTTATCAATTCCCAACTGGTGATCTTCGATACCAAAGTTAGGCTGCATGAGCCCGAAGACCTTAGGATCAATGCTCCCCTCATGTCGGTGGGAAGTATCTACTATCACTTGATCGACGGGCGAGGACGATCCTACACCGGAGCGAATGATTTCTCCGGTTGGCTTTTGCAGTTTGGTGAAAAGTATCTAGCATTGGCCGACAAAATCGCGGAAATTGACCCCTATTTCACGACGTTGGTCGACCTGAAAGCGGATCTTGTCTTCATTCTGGACGCATACATGGATGGGGTGAGCTGACGATATGGGTACCCTGATCGAAAGCTACGAAGCCATAGTTGGCGAAGCCGTTATCGAACATCTCTTCCAACTTGCCGGACCCCTTCAAGGGTCTAAGATCTTACACGTCAACTCCACCAAGGAAGGCGGAGGAGTGGCGGAGATTCTGAATCGTCTGGTACCGCTGATGCGCGAACTGGGACTGGAGGCGGACTGGCAGGTGATCACCGGTGAGAGCGACTTTTATCGGTGCACCAAAACCATGCACAACGCTCTTCAAGGAAAACGAAGCGATCTTTCCCGATCCATGATCGAAGCCTATGAGAGCGCCAACCGGGAAAACTATGAACTCCTGAAGGACAGGCAGGTTGAGTCCGACTTCGTTTTCATTCATGACCCGCAACCCGCCCTCTTCTTGAATCTATGTCCGGAGAGGAGGGGAAAATGGATTTGGCGATGCCACATAGATGTCAGTCACCCGTACCTGCCTGTATGGAAATATCTCAGACGGTTTGTTCGAGACTACGATGCCAGCATTTGGTCCATGGCCGCATTCGCGCAGAAACTTCCTCATCCCCTCTACCTGGTCCCGCCCAGCATCGACCCGTTGAGCGAGAAGAACATCCCACTCGAGGAACAGGAATTGAAAACCACCATGGAGCATTTCGGCCTGGATCCTCGGGTGCCGATCGTCGCGCAAGTGTCCCGATTCGATCGGTTCAAAGATCCGGTGGGCGTTATTCAGGCCTTTCGCATGGTTCGTAAGTATACGCCCCTTCAGTTGGTATTGGCCGGAGGAGGAGCGACCGATGACCCGGAGGGTAAAGAGGTGCTGGACGAGGTCATGGTCGCAGCGGGAGACGATCCGCAGATTAAGGTCCTCTTACTCCCTCCGGATGCCCACCGGACCATCAATGCCCTTCAACGGGTATCCGATATTGTGATACAGAAATCGGTCAAAGAGGGTTTCGGACTGACCGTAACGGAAGCGCTGTGGAAAGGTAAACCCGTTATTGGCGGGGCCACCGGCGGCATTCGTCTTCAAGTGGTCAATCATCATACGGGATTTCTGGTGAACAGCCCTGAAGGCGCGGCGCTCCGGATACGATACTTGCTGAAGCGCAAGGACGCCGCCAGAGAAATGGGAGAAAAAGGGAGAGCCTTCGTGTTGCATAATTTCCTGATCACCCGACACTTGCGCGAATATCTCACCCTCATGGTTGCGATGAGCAATAACGCGAAGGGTAGGATCGAACTGTGATTCGCTCGTCGGGTTCTCCCGAACCGGAAAGGAAGTCTTCTTCGATACGACGAACGGGAGCTGTTTTATGATCGTCCCTCACTTAGAGTTTGCACTGATAGTGGCCCTGGTCCTGTCGGCCCTATTCTTGACCGTGTTTCGACGCAGGGGTCCGCGGGCCAATGTACCGCTCTGTTCGTTCTCATCGTATTCATGGCGCTTTGGGTTTTCCTTTGGGTATTTCTCGGCCTGCTTGCAGCCGTCATTATTATCCGGTATCTTGCCTCATAACAAGGCTTAGCCGTTAGCAGGCTGGGTGCTCCGGACTCCGGCCCGGAGGCGTCCGGCATTACATTTAGCAGGAAGGGAGAAGACACTATGGAAGGAATTGCTGACCGAGTCATTCGGGCGGCCAAGCTGGATCCTCAGGTCTACGAAGAGGTGGAAGCCGACCCCCGAGCCCTAAACCAGGCCATCACCGTAGTCATTGCCTCCGGCATTGCCGCCGGGATTGGGAGCATTGCCCAATCGGGCCTCGCCGGACTCTTTTTCGGGACGATTATCGCTCTCATAGCCTGGTACGTTTGGGCATTCATTACGTATTACGTGGGCACCAAATGGCTGCCCGAACCCCAGACCCACGCCACCCATGGAGAACTGCTTCGAGCCATCGGTTTTTCAAGCGCTCCGGGTTTGATCCGCGTACTGGGCGTTATTCCTTTCTTGACCAACTTCGTATTCATCGTGTCCGGTATTTGGATGCTTGCGGCCATGGTCATCGCCGTGCGGCAGGCGCTGGACTACAAGAGCACCGCGCGCGCCATTGGGGTCTGTCTCATCGGGTGGGCCATCAACATCGCCATCATCTGGATTTTCGCGTTGATTACGCGCGCAGCCGGTGCGATGACGTAAACAACGGGACACCTCGGTGTCCAAGGCCGACCACACGAAAGCCGGCCCTATTCTCCAGCCGGCAAGGAAGCCGGCGCCGGCTCGACCGGCTTCCACTGGTTACCGATCGTCGCGACCAGCCACCGAACCCTCTTCGGATGCGTTCACCCTTGAGGTTCATATAACTCAGAGTGGACTGCACCCGAAACTCGGAAGCAGGGGTCCGGGATTCGCAACTGCCTGGTGAATAAAGGAATGGATTCCATATCCTTGAATTCGGATCGCGTCATTGAAATCATCCGGCATGTAGCCGACGTGGAAAGAGTGTAAGAAAGCGCCGCCGTAACCTATCTCGGTTTCCATCCAGAAATGGCCCTTTTTCACAATTTCGGCGTCAATCCGCGCGATTCCTTGTGCGACGTACCTCTCCGACGTACCTCTCGTACGCCTCCGCGGAATCGTTTGATTTCCTTGAACTTATAAAAAATGACACATTCTGATCCGGAAACCCCATAGCGCCCACACTTCATTTTTTGGATGGACACTATCTCAGGTGCTTCTCGACTAAAAACCGGGTATTGACCCCATGTGCTTTTCCTGCATCCGGGTGTATTTTGGTAAGGTAGATTGTCTTATGGGTCGGTTTACGTTTTTATGCGCCTCCTATCCCATCCATATCCGCTCGCGAGACGGGATAGGTTCGCCTCAACTCCTCGCAACGGCGGCCCCGGGACCTCAAATTGGATCTCAGCCATTCACAGCCGAATTCATTGTCTTACACCACCTCAGGCAGAAGGACCGTATGTATGCATTTTCCCTTTGAAGCTGTATTGGCCTTAATTTCCGGAATTCTCATTCTCATCATCCCCCGCCTATTAAACTACATCATCGGTATATATCTGATCCTCTACGGCCTTCTTAGGTTGTTCCCTCCCAGGTGACCGGGAGGGGACATAGGCTCGGCGCTGCCGAGTGAAGGAGTCGTTTCGCATTTCCAGGTAATGTATCTTTATCAGGGGACGGTCAATGTCATTGACTTAAGCGATAGGTTTGTAGGCCATAGCGAAGAGCTTCAGCTTGGGACCTTTTCTTCTTGGGTTCTTTCGTCCTGGTCGGATAGTGGACAAGGTTTTTCGTAAGAGCCTGGAGATTGCCTCTAAAATT